>LZRT01000077.1 GCA_002159075.1 Bacillus thermozeamaize | reverse complement strand
TTGTGTTATCATGGGAGTGAGCCATCGGTAATTCCTCCTGTTATGAAGGTTTTCGTCGACTTAATCATAACGGAATTACCATGGCTTTTGTTTATTTCTTTTGTTGCATTTGATTTTACAATGAACCAACTGTGAAGTAAAAAAGGGTACAACGTAAATGGCTTGTTTATATGGTGGACTTAAATTATTCTTATAGGTTAGAATGATGTGTAAATTATTAAGAACATCACGAAGACTAGGAGGGGAGGCAATGGAAAGTGTTGCGGTAAAAAAGTTCGATGATTTTAATGTATTGGACAAAGAACTAGCTAAATATTGGGAGTGTTATTCTATTGATGGAAAAATTCCCGATAAACATCGATCGGTCATTTCATCATCTTGGAGCAGGTGCAACCAGTACCGGACGGATTTATTAAAAGAGCAGGCAGATCTGCTTTTTCAAGGGGAACAATTGTTTGAACTCAAGGAACGAAACCAATTGTTGCTCAAAGTGGCCGAGCCTTACATGGAGCGGTTGTTTAACTACTTCCATGATGAGCCATACAGCGTGGTGTTGGCGGATCAATCCGGTGTGATCCTCGATGCAAAGTATAATCAACAGATCCTGCGTCTGATGGAATGGCGCCGTTTTTGGCCGGGTTCAGTTTGGACGGAGAAATTGGCAGGGACCAATGCGATCGGAACTGCGATTGAAGAAGGGAAGCCGGTCCAAATTTTCGCTGCGGAGCACTTTTGCAAAGGCTGGCACGACTGGGTGTGTTCCGCGGCTCCCATCCGCGACCCGCTTTCCAGACAGCTCATTGGTGTTCTTGACATGACGGCAAGAAAAAATTTCGTCCAAGCGCATGATCTGTATTTGGTTTCTAGTTATGCTTATAAAATTGAACAAGCGCTGGCCTCACGTTTCGTGGAAGAAAACATGTCCTCCTTCCGAACACTTTTGGATACGATTAGTGAGCCCCTGGTGATGTTCGATCTTGAAGGAAAGATTACCCGTTGCAATCAGCAGGCCCGATCGCTTCTCTATCTGAGGAGCGGTGATCGTTTGTTCGAGCACTTTCCACTTCTTGAGAAAGTGTGGGCGCAATGTCCTGAAAAAGGGTTGAAAGAGTTGGTCGATGCCAAGGATGACAGCCGCTGGTTAGTACATGTGCACCCATATCGGGTAGGTAGTCGTTTGCTGGGTGGGATGGCCGTCTTTCACAGGCAGACCAAGGTGAAACGTGCGAAACAACCGGCTGTCGTCAGGTACCGGTTTGACCAAATATTGACCTGGAATCCGCAAATGCAGTCGGTGACGGAACTGGCGAAGCGGGCGGCGTTTACCGATCAAAATGTGCTCATCATCGGTGAGACGGGAACGGGAAAAGAAGTGCTGGCCCAATCGATCCACGCCCATGGCTTACGACGGGAATCGCCTTTTGTCGCCATTAATTGTGGTGCCATTCCTTCGCACCTGATTGCCAGTGAATTGTTTGGTTACGAAGAAGGGGCTTTTACTGGCGCAAAAACCGGCGGCAGTAAAGGGAAATTCGTGCAAGCGGACAAAGGTACGATTTTTCTCGATGAAGTCGGCGAACTCCCGCTGGAAGCACAGGCTTATCTGTTACGCGTATTGGAGGAACGACAAGTCATGCCGATCGGGGGCTCTCAACCGATCCCCGTGGATGTGCGGGTAATCGCTGCTACCCACCGGAATCTTTGGGAAGAGGTGGAAAAAGGGAGATTCCGCGCCGATTTGTACTACCGGTTAAACGTGATTACGTTGCACCTGCCGCCTCTCCGGGAACGAAAAGAGGATATCTTGCTCCTGGCGGAACACTTCTTGGAGTCAGCCAAATCCCATCCGATTCGGCCGAAGTTGACTGCTGAAGCTGCCCACATTTTGAAAGCGTATTCATGGCCGGGGAACGTCCGCCAGCTAAAAAATGCCATGGAACAGGCGGCCTTTCGTTCTGAGGCAGGCATCATTGGGGTGCAAGAACTGCCACCGGAAATTCGTTCATCTTTCCCTGTTTCCCCAGTGAAAGCGGAAGGCTGGAAGCGACGTCGGAGAAAAAAATTGGATAAGGACACCTTGCTTTCGGTTTTGAAATACAATCAAGGGAACATCAGCAAAACTGCCCGGATGTTGTCGGTGTCCCGCATGACCATTTACCGAAAATTAGAGGAATATGGAATTGAGATTTGACCAATCCATATGTGGTCAACTGTCACTTTTGTCACAAATGTTACGTGACATCTGAGATAGAAATCTTCTTAACAAAGAGGATTTCTATTTTTTTGTTTATTTTAAAGAGTACAGTTTTCGGCGAAATTACGCGATTTAACAGCGTCAAAATGAGACAAAGTTCTTCGTTCCGGATGTTGTTCAGTGTTGGCACCATTTTTGCTTGAATCCAAATGATGAGAGCGCTCACATTGGCGTGGCATTCGCGAGACTTGAGGAAAGGAGTTGGCAAGTTGAGCCTGTTCATCACGATTGATAACGGAGGTACCTTTACCGACATCTGCGTGTTGGCTGAAAACCGTATCGTTCGGGCAAAAACGCTGACGACGCCCCACGATTTGACCCGCTGTTTTATTGATGCCCTGCGGGCAGCCGCAAAGGAATTGTACGGAGATGCCGATATTGCCCGATTGTTAAAGGAAACGGATACGATCCGCTATTCTACGACGGCCGGGACGAATACGATCGTGCAGAAGAAAGGTCCACGTCTCGGTTTAATCCTCAGCAAGGGGATGAGTCCTTCTTTACTGCAAATGTCGGACGAGGAGAAGGCGATGTACGAAGTGATGGTGGGAGAGCGTGTCGGTTACCTCGACCCCACCCAAGATCAGGCGGCGTTGGAAAGAGAAGTGGTTACTGTGGTGAACCAATTACTCTCTCAAGGAGCCAGCCGTTTGGTGGTCAGTTTTCAAAGCGCAACATTAAAGGAGCATGAAAAGCTTGTCAAACGGATCATTCTTGACAAGTACCCACGCCATTTGCTGGGGGCCGTGCCAGTGTTGTTTTCCCATGAGTTGGTGGAAGATGACAACGATCATCACCGCACATGGAGTGCATTAATCAATTCGTTCTTACATCCGGTAATGGAGCGTTTTCTTTACAACGCTGAAAAATTCCTCCGCAGTTATGGCACCCGGAAACCGTTATTGATTTACCACAATGACGGCAATTCCACCCGTGTTGCCAAAACGACGGCGATTAAGACGTATGGCTCCGGACCGCGCGGCGGAATGGAAGGAGCGAAAGCGTTGGCCCGGCATTACCAATTGCCGGCGGTGTTGACCATGGACATCGGCGGGACGACGACGGATATCGGCTATGTGGAGCAAAGTGTGGTAAAGGAGAAGCTGCACGGGGAAGTGGAAAAGATTCCTACTTCTTTTGCCATGAGCGATCAGATCAGTGTTGGTGCGGGTGGGAGTTCGGTCTTTCGCGTGACAGATGGTCGTCTACAAGTGGGACCAGAAAGTATGGGGGCTGCACCGGGACCAGCCTGTTTTGCCCGGGGTGGTCAGGAAGCAACCATAACAGATGCTTATCTGCTGATGGGAGTCCTTGACGGTGCTTCTTACTTTGGTGGCCAGATGGCCTTAGACAGCCGACGGGCCCGCGACGTCATCGCGGAAAAAGTGGCTGGACCCCTGGGGTTGACCCTGGATGAGGCGCTATTGGAAATGGAAAAAGTTTACTTGGAAAAAATTGGGCAAGGCTTGTCCACCTACCTGACTGATGCTGCCGGTACAACCTTGTTAGCTTTTGGCGGGGCGGGACCGATGAGTGCTTGCGGTGCAGCACAGATCGTCGGTATCCGTCAGGTGCTGATTCCGCGATTTGCGGCTGTCTTTAGTGCTTTCGGCATTAGTTTCAGCGACATTGCCCACGAGTACCAGGCCACTCTTCTGGATTGGGATATTCCGTTGTTGGAGGAAAAACTGGCGCAATTGCGCGAACGGGCCGAACGGGACATGTTTGCGGAAGGCTATTCGTTGGCAGAGTGCCACTTGGAATCCCAGCTTATTCCGCTGGCGGAAGAAGGGACGCATGTCAAACGGATTTCCTTGGACGATGGTGAGCAGCTCAAACTGCTGGAAGGGAAGCCCTGCCGCCTTTATTTGAATGTGACAAAACCAATCCGGCACTTTATGTTCCAAGATAAAGGGCACGTACAGGAGAAGGATATTTCATTGCCTGCGCCCGTTCGACAACAGTCAATCCTCCATCCGGACGGACAGGTGAAGGAAGTTCCGGTGTATCGTTTCGACAATTTGCCGCCGGGGGCAAAAGGAAGGGGCCCGGTTTTGCTCGAAGATCCGTTGTTTACTTGTCGTGTGCTGGACGGTTGGTCCTATACTGTGAATGAAAATGGAGACCTTTTCCTGTGGGATGAAAGGGGAGACTAAAATGAAAGTCGCAATGACGGAATATTTGGCTATTGATTTGGAAAAAGAGATGTGGTGTTGCCGTCGTTGTGACCGGGAACTGATTTCGGCGCAACGCAACTACAAAGAAGGGTTGCTGGTTTATGCCCGCGATCCCCGGGAGATTCACCGTCCAATTTTGGATCCGCAAAAGTATGCGTATACATTTGCTCCGGATCCGGATTGGGTGCAGATTGTGGAATATTACTGTCCGGGTTGCGGGACAATGGTCGAGGTTGAATATTTGCCACCGGGACACCCGCCATTGCACGATCTGCAGTTTGATATCGACGCGTTAAAAGAACGGCATCTCGGAGCAAAAGGGGGAATGGGCAAATGAAGCGGATCAGCGTAGATATCGGTGGGACATTCACCGACTGTTTTCTCATTTGGGATGAACATCAGCTGGAAACCAAGGCGTTAACCACCCACCATAACTTGGCGCTTGGATTTATGGAGGCTTTGGAGCAAGCAGCCGGCAAGTTGGCACTGAAAGTGTCGGATGTCCTGTCGCAAGTGGATTCGGTGCGGTATGCAACGACGTTAGGAACCAATACACTGTTGGAACGAAAAGGTCCTGCTGTCGGATTGTTGACCACCGCCGGTTATGAGAGTTCGGTACCGCTAAGCCGGGGGCGTGGATACGGTGATGGATTGACACCTCAGGAACAGAGTGATCTGGCTTCGGCCAGGAGGCCGGAACCGCTTGTTCCTGTAAACATGATTGTTGGCGTGCGGGAAAGGGTGGATTACAAAGGGCAGGTATTAATGCCACTGGATGAAGAACACCTTCGCTACCAGATACGCCGGTTGGTGGATCGCGGTGCTCAGGCTTTTGTCGTGGCGCTCGTCAACTCGGTGGTCAATCCGGTGCATGAAAAGCGGGTTGAAGAAATTATTTTGGAGGAATATCCTTCTCACATGCTGGGCGCCATGCCTGTCATCCTCTCCCATCAAGTGGTGGGACGGAAAGGGGAATACACCCGGGCTACGGCGGCCATCCTCGATGCCTACTTGCACGAGCAGATGTACCATGGCCTCTCTTCGCTGGAAATGACCCTGCGGGAGAACGGTTATCAAAAACCGATGTTGGTCGTCCACAACACCGGCGGCATGGCTCAACTCAATTCGACCCATGCGTTGCAGACGATTCATTCCGGGCCGACTGCCGGTGTCAACGCGGCGGAACGGTTGGCAGAGGCCTTTGCGGAAAGCAAGTTGCTGGCCATGGACATGGGTGGGACCAGTTGCGACATCGGCATCGTGGTGGGAGAGGGGATCAAATTTTATGAATTTAACCCGGTGATTGACCGCTGGCTTATCAATACGCCCATGCTTCATTTAAAGATCATTGGAGCCGGGGGCGGTTCCATCGCCCGTTACGATCGGTTGTTCAATGCAGTGGAAGTCGGGCCGACCAGTGCTGGTTCGGATCCGGGACCGGCTTGTTACGACCGCGGAGGAATGGATCCGACGGTGACCGACGCTGATCTCATCCTGGGTTACCTTGATCCGGATAATTATGCAGGGGGTTCGGTGAAGCTGAACCGCCGACGGGCTGAAATGGCCATCCGTGAGAACATTTGTGAAGAAATGGGTATTTCCTTGGTAGAAGCGGCCAAGCAGATCAAACAAAAGGTTGATGCGAACATGGCCCACGCCATGTTTCAGGAGTTGGGCGTGAAAGGGTATGACCCGAAGGATTTTACATTGCTCGCGTATGGCGGCAACGGTCCGTTGCATGCTTGTGGGATCGCGGAAGTGTTGGGGATGAAAAAAATCCTCATTCCTCCCTTCAGTTCCATCTTTTCCGCCGCTGGCGTCGGGATGATGGATCAGTTGCATATTCACGAACGGAACGTGTACATCAACATTTACGATGCCAATACGAGGCGCATCTTTGATCAATATGACCGGTTCAACGCCATCGTCGAGGAACTGGAGGAGGCGGGCAAAGCAGATCTTTTAAGGCAGGGGATTAACGAGGCCGACATCCGATTTCGCTTGGAACTGGACATGCGTTACGGCAATCAAATCGCCGAGACGTCTGTCATCAGTCCGGTGCGCCGACTTCGTAATCTGGAAGATGTGTTCGGTCTCATTCAGGCGTTTAGCGACAATTACGGCGAACGGTTCGGGGAAGGGAGCCAGGCGCCGGAAGCAGGTATTCGCATCACGGTCATCCGGGTCATCGCCTATGTGGAATTGGGCTCCATCCGCTTTGAGAAGCTTTTTGCCGAAACCGGGCATTCCGTCCAGCCGCTTCGCATGCAAATTTGCCATTTTGTGTATCTGGACGAAGCTGTGGAAACGCCGGTTTATTCACTGGATCAATTGCATCCCGGCACTGTCCTGATGGGTCCGGCCCTGGTGGAGTCACCGCGCACCACTTACTTGGTGGAGCCGGGGTGGCGTTTGGTGATTGGCGCACAAGGTTCGGCTCTGATGACCCGGGAAGATTGAAGGAAAAGGAGTGAGGGATTGATGAAAGACCGTGAACAGCAGTTGATTGAACAATTTTTGGAGGATACGAAACTGTTTCTCGGGCCCGATCCGAAGATTATGTACGATCACGGGTTGGCGCCAGTTACAGAGCGCGAAAAAGAAGCGATGGCCAAAGTGTCTGACGCGACCATCAGCATCGTCCGCAGTCGGTTATTGGCTTCGGCGAATGAAACGTTCGAGATGTTGGAAAAGATTGGTGCGGCACCGGGTGCCAAGTGGGGGGATTTGGTCACCGGTTTTTATACCGCGAGCGGTGATTTGTCGTTGGCTAGCGCCTCCGGGGTTCTGGGATTTTGCACCACGGCGCAATATGCCGTGAAATATACGTATCAGTACTGGTTAAATGAGCCGACGGTGGGCATCCGGCCAGGAGACGCATTTATGCACAATGACGCCCGTTACGGTGGAATTCACAACGCAGACCACAGCATGATGCTGCCGATTTTCCATGACGGCGAGTTGATCGCCTGGGCCGTGGTGGTCGTGCACGAAGGGGAGAATGGGGCGGTAGAGCCGGGAGGCATCCCTTCGGCGGCTGAATCCAAGTTCATGGAAGGGTTGATGATGCCCCCGTTTAAGGTGGCGGAAAATCACCAGCTCAAGAAAGACCTGGTCACGTTTTTGCAAAACTCGGTCCGCGAGCCCAAACTGCAGTTGCAGGATATGAAGGCAAAACTGGCGGCCTGTCTGCGGATGAAACTCCGGATGGAAGAGGCGATTGCCGACTATGGGGTGGACGCGGTCATCGCCACTTTGCGCAAGACACTGGACGACACCGTGGCAGAAGTCCGGCGCCGCTTGCGCGAATGGCCGGATGGGACCGTTCGCGCTATGGCCATTGCTGACGGAACATTGCGGGAAAATGTCCTGATCAAGACCATGGTCGAAATGACGAAGAGGGGTGATGAGCTCCATATCGATCTGTCCGGCTCGTCTCCTGAATTTGCGAACCGTTCCAATAACACCATCATTGTCGGTGCGAAGACAATCATTACCGTTTTGCTCTTGGGATACATTTGGCCCGACTTGCCACGCAACCAAGCCGTGATTGCGCCGTTCAAATTTACCGTCACTCCGAGGTCGATCTTTGATAGCTCTTATGAAACGCCCAATGCCCAGAGTATGATGACCATCTTCCCGTTGTTTACGGCAGCCCAAATTGCTTTTGCGAAATTTTTGTATAGCTCGAAGAAATATACAAAATTGCTGGCCCCTTGGTACAATATGATTGTCACCTTCCTGTATGGCGGGATCACACAAAACGGGGAGATTGTCGGCAACATTTGCGCCGATTTGAACGGGATGCCGGGCGGGGCAAGGGAAGATATGGATGGCGAACACGCGGTGGCACCGTTGTTTGCTCCCATGGCGGAGCAAGGCGAACAGGAACTGTTCGAAGAGGACATCCCCATCATCCAGCTGTCGCGGCGGATTATGAAAGACAACCAAGGTTTTGGGAAATACCGGGGCGGACATGGTTACCACATGATTGTGTCGGTCAAGGACACGCCCTACTGGGGATTGATGTCCACCACCATCGGTTCCAAATTCCCAACTATTTACGGCTTGTTTGGAGGTTATGGTTGTCCGACGTATCCGCTGGCCAAGATCAAGGGGATCAACATTTTCGAAAAGCTGCAGCAGGAACCGGAGAAGTTTGCCTACACCATGGAAGAGCTGCTCAATGAGCGGCCTTACCCGGAGGCGACCTACGAGACGTACCACCGGGGGATGGTCTTTGAGTTGGTGAAGGAAGGCGAGCTGTACCTTTTGACCCAGGGGGCGGGTGGCGGTTATGGCGATGTGCTGGAACGGGATCCCGACTTGGTGATGAAAGACCTGGAAGAAGGATTGATATCGGATTATGTCGCTCAGAACATCTACCGGGTCGTATACGATCCCGAGACGCTGGTGTTGGACCGGGAAGCGACGGAGAAAGCCCGCCAAGAGGAACGTCAGGCCCGTATCCGGCGCGGCATGACGTATCAAGAGTTCGTCAAACAATGGGTGACGGAGGAACCACCGGCTCACCTGCCGTGGTACGGAAGCTGGTCGGATAAACATGTCATTTATGCCGGTTCGCCGGCGGCAAAGATGTCGGCAAATGCCATTCAACCGGTCTATTTGCCCGATCCGAAAGACGTGCAAATCATGCAACTGAAAGCCAAATTACAGGAACTGGAGCAACAATTAAAGGCAAACTAGAGGGGATCCGTGATTCTTTTGGGCGTTCTGACCAGGGAGGGATGACCAATGTGGCTGGATCGGTTGGGGGGGAGTGGCAGGATCTGGCTGGATTATCTTGATTACGCACAGCGTTTGTTTATGCGCGAGGAACAAGAAATCTGGCTGGATGCGGCACGTTTTTTGTCTGTATTTTCACAAGGTCAGCAATTGCTTCAATCCGATGTGTTGAGCGTGCCGCTGATGCCCTTTTTTACGTCGTGGGTACGGAACCATCAAGAGCAGGGCAAGGAATGGCACGGGAAGAAAGCGACGTTTGTCTTGCGGAAAGTGATGGCGCTTGAGGAACCGAAGGAAATTCTCTCGGAAGTGCTGACGGGGATGAACAGCCTTTTTCCGGCGACACCGATTGTGCTGTATGTGGATGCGCCACGGAAGTGGGTCAAACAGATGCGTGCGTTGGATTTTTTGCAATTGAAAGATGTACAGTATGGCGGGGAAGTTTCGGTTGACGATCAAGATGCGGTTGCGATGATTTTGGCTGATGGTCTGCGGGCGTTTGCTGGCCAACCGGTTACCGGGGTTGTTTTGCGGGAGACGGAACCGCCGGCCGTTGTGGCGGAGTACGTGACCCTTTACCAACCGATCTGGAATTTGGCGGACCATTACAAGTGGTTGAAAGGAATTCAGTTGCCGAGCACTCCCGATATGCAGTGGTCGTTGGGAGATATGGTCCATTTTGCCTTGTTTCCGGAAGCGACTCTGGAGCAGGTCGCGGCCGCTTCGTCGGAAGGGATGCCTGTCGGGGGAGGGTTGAATTCGGCGTTTTGGACGTCTGATGTTGAGCCGGTGCCCTCCGGTGTGCCGCTGACCTTTGGAAGCATTCCTGCCGATGCGGAGCCCGAACGGGTATTGGAACGGCTTAGCCGGTTACGGACAATCATCGGATGAAACCGAGTTGTTGGAAGCGATTCTTTGAAACAAGGAGGAATGTGCCAGTGAGCCATAACTTGTTGACCGTCAAGGCGATCTTTGAAAAAACGTTGAAATTGCACGGCGATAAGACAGCGTTGATTCACGAGGGAAAAACGGTCAGTTATCGGGAATTGCTTCGGGCATCGTACCGAGTGGCGCAAGCGATGGTGAAGCGGGGGGTGAAGCCCAACACCCGCGTCGCGTTGATCATGTCCAATTGCGTTGAGTATGTGATGAGTGACATGGGTCTAAATTTCGCCGGCGGAACAAAGGTTCCGTTGAATGACATGCTGGGGGAAAAAGAGATTGCCTATATTCTCCAAGACTCTGGCACGGAGATGGCGATTATCGGAAGCAACTTTTTTGAGATTGTCTCGCGAATCAAAGGGCAACTGCCGCAATTGAAGCATCTTGTGGGCGTGGCCCCGGCGGCGGAGTGTCCGGAAGGTTTTCTGCCTTGGGAGGCGTTTCAAGGGGCCGAGCCGGAGATGCCTGTGGATGTCCAGGTGTCTCCGGAAGACATGGCCATCATTGCCTATACCGGTGGCACGACCGGGTTGCCCAAAGGAGTTGTTCATTCCCAACAAAATGTGGTTCTGAACCTCTTTTCCCACATCATCGAAATGGGGTTGCAAGACGACGAGCGGATTTTGTTGATGTCCCCGCTTCCCCACAGCGCCGGTGTCGTCCTGCAGGCTGGCCTGTTGAAAGGGGCGACCCACTATATCGAGCGATCCTTCAATCCTCAGTTGGTCCTGGATCGGATTCAGGAAGACCGGATAACGTTTACTTTTATGGTCCCGACCATGATTTACAGGGTGATGGATCAAATTCAAGGTCGTACGTACGATTTCAGTTCTTTGCGGACCATTTTGTACGGGGCTGCACCCATTACCGTGGAACGATTGAAACAGGGGCTGGAGATTTTTGGGCCGGTCTTTATGCAACTTTATGGCCAAACCGAGGCGCCAAATTTTATTACCCGGTTAAGCAAAGAGGATCACCGCACCGACGAACCGTATGTCCACCGATTGCGCAGTTGTGGCAAGCCGGTCTTGATGAGCCAGGTCCGGATCGTGAATGATGAGGGACAAGAAGTTCCACGGGGTGAACAGGGGGAGATTGCTGTACGGACGTTGTATAACATGATCGGTTACTACAACAAGCCGGAGCAGACGTCAGAGACCATTTTCGACGGGTGGCTGCACACCGGTGATGTGGGGATGATGGACGAAGATGGTTATGTCTATTTGTTGGATCGGAAAAAGGACATGATCATCAGCGGAGGGATGAATGTTTATTCGACGGAAGTGGAAAACGCCATTCAAAAGCATCCCGGCGTGAGCCAAGTGGCGGTGATTGGCTTGCCTCATCCGGACTGGGGCGAAGCGGTCACGGCCATCATCGTTCCCAAGTCTGACTGGATACCGTCAAAAGAAGAGATCACCGAGCTGTGTGACAAGGAATTGTCCAAGTATAAGCGGCCCAAGGAGATTTACTTTACGGAGTCCTTGCCTCTTACACCATACGGGAAGATCGACAAAAAAGTATTGCGCAAGCAGTATTCGGAAAACAACGGATGACTGAGGCTCAGGGGATGAACAACATGGGGATGAATCAAGCAGTTGTCATCGGTGTCGGGATGACCAAGTTCGGCAAACATTTGGAGCGCAGTTCGCAGGAACTGGCGAAAGAGGCGTTGGATGCTGCGCTTGCAGATGCGGGAATAGAATGTTCTCGTATTGAAGCGGCTTTCGTGGCCAACGCAGCTGCAGGATCTATCTGGGGACAAGAAAACATTCGCGGGCAAGTTTTTCTCAAGGGTAGCGGATTGGAAGGCATTCCGATCATCAATGTGGAAAACGCATGCGCCAGCGCTTCCACCGCTTTTCAATTGGCAGTGCAGGCCGTGATGGGTGGACAGTATGAGACTGTGTTGGCCATCGGCGTTGAGAAAATGTTCCATCCAGACAAGCGGCGTACCTTTCGCGCTTTTCAAGGAGCCGTCGATATCGAGGAATTGGTATCCGTTCCCGGCGGAGGAATGAAAGACAACCAGAGCATGTTTATGGACATCTATGCCTCAGAGGCCCAACGCCACATGGATTTGTATGGAACCAAAGTGGAAACGTTTGCTCAGATTGCGGTTAAGAACAGTCGGCATGGCAGCCTCAATCCCTATGCCCAATACCGCACCCCCCAGACACTGGAAACGGTGTTGCAGTCCAGAATGATCAGCGAACCGGTGACGCTTTTGATGTGCTCACCCTTGAGCGACGGAGCGGCGGCTGCCATCATTTCGACGGAACGAACGGCCCGCCAGTTGGGAAAAAAACCGGTGTTTGTCAGTGCGTCGGTGATCTTGTCAGGAGATCCGCAAGCCATTGAACAAGGGATCAGCAATACGGAACGAGCGACCAAAAAGGCCTACCACCAAGCTGGGGTGACACCAGAAGATCTGGATCTGGTAGAGTTGCATGATGCCTGTGCACCTGGGGAGTTGTGGGCATATGAACATCTGGGGCTTTGTCCGCCCGGTGAAGGGGCGAAGTTGGTGGAAAGCGGAGCCACCGCTTTGGGAGGAACAATTCCTGTCAATCCCAGCGGTGGTCTGATCTCAAGAGGACATCCAATTGGTGCGACAGGGCTCGCTCAAATTGCTGAAGTGGTCTGGCAACTCCGGAGAGAGGCTGGTCAGCGCCAAGTGGACGGCGAGCCACGTGTCGGTTTGACGCATAATGTAGGCGGCTATTTGTACGGAGATACGGCAGTGGTGTCGGTGCATATTTTGACCAGATGATTGGTCAGATGAAGCAGGTATAAAGAAGGTAAAAACAGAAAAAAGCCTGGAGACGCTTTTCCAGGTGATTTTCATGTGCTCTTGGGGGTGTGGTCTGTAGTGTGAAAGTTCCGAATGGGGACTGGCGCGCTTGCCGTTAGCTGAGAGCAAGGTTTCATTAGTGAGGTGGAATCTGGAGAGCCTTGGACTTTCTACAGTCCTTTTGATTCGGGGTTAAGACCAGGTCAGATTCAGCGGAAAGTGGATGATTTTTTTGAAATGAAAAAAGAAAGCATGACAAATCCTTCAAGGTCGCCACCGTCCTGCATGTTATAGAGAAAGGCTAAAAGGCTCCCATGGGGCTAAAGCCCTTGGGAACCTCCCTGCCATGCTGAGTCGCTGGGTATATGAATATACAAAGCTCGTGGGGAGGAAATCTTTTTTGGTAACGGTGTGGCCATTCGCAATACCGATTGGGAACCAGAACGTCTGCAAAAACGTTTATAAAGAACTGGAGATGGAGGACGAGATCCTAAAATAATTTCAGGCAATCTGGATGGAGGTAGAGAAATCAAGAGTGCCAATTTATTCGAAAAAACGCCCGAACGTACTAGGTAGTAGGCGTTCTCAATAATGCTACTGATGAAAATAAAAGAAATGCAGGCGAGCCTATGCTCAAAGCCTATTCCTTCCTTCTCTAACCGACCAAAGAACAAGCGCAACAGAGTTGGCGCGCCATTGGGTGCTGCCGATTTGTTTATTATCACTTCCTTGCTCGCTGTAAGAAAGTTTATATCTCATCAGGAACGCAACCGTGCGTTCGGATCGGCAGGGAAGGGACTATCTCGAATTTACCCTGTCTGACCAGTTAGGAGAGATTTCCGCCAGGCTTTGGGAATGTACCACGGAACAAAAGGAGATGTTGACGGCCGGCAAGGTTGTTGGCTTAACGAGACGGGTTCAGGAGTGGCAGGGGCAACTGCAACTCATTGTGGAGCGGATATGGCTGGATGACACCGTCTCGCAAGCCCAACTGGTCAAAGGGTCGCCTGTTGCGCCCGTAATCCTTTGGCAGGACGTTATTCGCCGTGTAGAGGAAATCGCCGATCCAAATCCGCACTTTATTGTCCACCATTTTAAACGATTATCGTGAACAGTTCTTAAGATGGCCCTCAGCCAAAGGAATGCATCATGCCATTCGTGGCGGTCTTATCTATCATGTGGTTAAGATGCTAAGGCTGACCGACAGGGTGTTGAATGTCTATTTTTTTTAAATCGTGATTTGTTGTATGCAGGCGTCATTCTCCACGACATCGGCAAGTTGCTTGAAATGGATGCGGATGAAAATGGTGTAGTCCGGGACTACACAACCGAAGGAAAAATGCTTGGCCATATTGTGCAGGGCATCAGGCTGGTGGACAGATATGCCGTCCGCTTGGGATTGGATGAGGAAACAATAATGCTGTTGCATCACATGATTTTAAGCCATCATCACAAACCTGAATGGGGCAGCCCGAAACCGCCCATGATTCCGGAAGCGGAAGTGTTGCATTTCCTGGACATGATAGATGCAAGAATGTATGCGATTAGCGAGGCCTTGTCCAAAGGGAGCGGGGAATTCACGGAACCAATCCGGAGCATGGAAGGCCGGAGGATGTATGTTGGAGCGGGATGATTGTTTGGTACCAATACCATAACAAAAGCCAGCTTATGTGAGCCTCACCACGTTAAAATTTAGGTTTAGGTGGTGAGGTTCATATCACTTTTGAAAATTCGGGATGGCTTCTGGGGATCGGAGCACTGGTATTGAAAAAATAACCATTCTTTAATGTAACGTTGTTAAGGTGTTCTGAATTCTTGAGGAAAATTTGATGACGTACAATAGTTTGTGTAAATAAGAAAGGTAGGGTATCCTCGGAATTGGCAACTATTCCACAGAGAGGAGTAACCCTACCTATGGATAGTGTACACAATACCGAGATTCTGAATCAACTGGA
>LZRT01000076.1 GCA_002159075.1 Bacillus thermozeamaize | reverse complement strand
GCGGATCATATTGCAACTTGCGAAAATGAAAGAGCCGCTGGCAGCCGAGCACCCAGCCGACAATGAGATACAGCAGGATGCGGTGGAGGGGAAACAACGAGTTGTTTGCCTTCGCAAACGATAGCCCCTGCAGCGCCTTGGCGAGCTTGATTTTCTCGAGGTATTCCAGAAAGATTTTGGCGCCTCCGAAACTGGTCGCATGTCGCAGGGAAAATTCTGTCTTGATTTTGCTGACGGGTGTGGTAGACTTCACCTTAAAGGTGCTCCTTTCTTTGGCTGGGTTTTTTTCGTCAAACACCATTCTACCAAAGAACAGGAGCCCTTTTTATGTTTTTAAAAGAGTTTTACTTTCGAAATTCAGGATAAAAAATCTTAAAAAATAAAACTTAAGAAATCCGACAAGGAGAAAGCTTGAAAAATGTCGAATTAAGAAGAAGCCAACCATAATGCGGTTTCTGAATGAACCAGGGGCAAACCATGGAACTCATCAACAATGTCGACCATTTGCTTGGAGACAACCTCAAAACAGAACTCCGCAAGGGAAGCAAAGTCTCGATCGCCGCTTCCTGCTTTTCCATTTACGCCTATGAAGCGCTGATGGAAGAACTGAATGGGGTGGAGGAAGTCCGTTTCGTTTTCACGTCGCCCACGTTTATCACGGATCAAATCAAGAAGGAGAAACGGGAATTTTACATTCCGAGATTGAATCGGGAAAGAAGCCTGTACGGTTCCGAATTTGAAATCCGGATGAAAAACGAGCTGACGCTCAAAGCCATTGCCAGGGAATGCGGCGATTGGATCCGCCGGAAAGTGACGTTCAAATCGAACCGGACGAACGGTTCGATGCAGGGCATGATCCATATTCAAAACGGCAGAGAATCGGTCTCTTACGCGCCCATCGACGGTTTTACCACCGTCGATCTCGGTTATGAACGGGGAAATGCCCTTTCAAAGATTGTGCACAAAATTACAGAAGCGCCGTTTACGCAAGAATACCTGAATTTGTTCAACCAGTTGTGGAATGACAAAGACAAACTGGAAGACGTCACCCAACAGGTGCTGGACCACATCACCACCGTATATCAGGAGAACTCGCCCGAGTTTATTTATTTTGTCATCCTTTACAACATCTTCAGCGAATTCCTTTCGGACCTCACCGAGGACATCATTCCCAATGAGGCCACGGGATTCAAGAATACGGAAATCTGGAAACGCCTCTACCAGTTCCAGAAAGACGCCGTGATCGGCGCCATCAACAAGCTGGAAAAATACAACGGCTGCATTTTGGCGGACAGCGTCGGTCTCGGCAAGACATTCACTGCGCTGGGCGTCATCAAATACTACGAGCTGCGCAACAAAAACGTCCTGGTGCTGTGCCCCAAGAAACTGGGCGACAACTGGCTGACGTACAAGCAGAACGTGACCAACAACATCCTGTACGCCGACCGTTTCCGCTATGACGTGCTGTATCACACAGACGTGTCCCGCGAAAGCGGAAGGTCAAACGACATTCCCCTGGACCGGCTGAACTGGGGGAATTACGACCTGCTCGTCATTGACGAATCTCATAACTTCCGCAATAACGAACCGAAGAAGGACAAGGAAACCCGCTATCAGAAGCTGATGCGCAAGGTCATTAAAAGCGGCGTCAAAACGAAGGTGCTCATGCTTTCTGCCACGCCTGTGAACAACCGGTTCATGGACCTTCGCAACCAGCTGGCCTTGGCGTATGAAGGAAATCCGGAGGAAATCGACAGCAAGCTGGGGACGCAACGGGGCATCAACGACATTTTCAGGCGGGCCCAGGCTGCCTTCAACCAGTGGTCCAAACTGGACGCCCGCGAGCGGACGACGGAAAGGCTTCTGCAAATGCTGGATTTTGACTTCTTCGAGCTGTTGGACAGCCTGACGATCGCCCGTTCTCGCAAGCATATCCAGAAGTACTACAAGGCAGAGGAGATTGGCGAGTTTCCCAAGAGACTTCCGCCGAAATCGATCTTCTGGGATCTGACCGATCACCCGGATGTGATCGGGTTCAGGGAAATCTTTGCGGAACTTTCCAGGATCAATCTCGGCATTTACGCGCCTTTCAAGTACATTTTGCCAAGCCGCATTCGCTTCTACGAGGAGCTGTATGATACCAGTGTGCGGGGCGGAAGCGGCGTCTTCAAGCAGCTCGACCGCGAGGGCAATCTGCAGATCCTGATGCGGATCAATCTGCTCAAGCGGCTGGAAAGCTCGGTGGAGTCGTTTCGCATCACCCTGTCCAAAATCATTGCCAGATTGGACCAAACCCTGCATCAAATCGAAGCCTTCGAACGAAACGGAGAAGCCGCCACGGTGGGGTTCACGGAGATTGAAGGTGCCAATTTGGACGATGACGACTGGCTGGACGACGAGTTCAGCATCGGGGATACGATCCGCATCAATCTGGCTGACATGGATCTCATCCGCTGGAAAGAGGATTTGACGGATGACCGGAGAATCCTGTCCGGCCTGCTGGAGGAAATGCGGAAAATCACGCCGGAGCACGACAAAAAGCTGAGGGACCTCAAGGAGGTCATTGATCAGAAAATCCGGCAGCCCATCAATCCGGGAAACCGAAAAATCATCATTTTCAGCGCTTTTACGGACACCGTGGGGTACCTGTACGATCAGCTGGCCCAATACATGCTGGAGAAATACGGGATTCACACAGCGAAGATTGTCGGCAGCGATGAAAACAAAAACACCGCGGGGCTTCGCAACGATATCCATACGCTGCTGACCTGTTTTTCGCCGCGGTCCAAGGAGAAACACCTGACCATGCCCCACGTACAGGGGGAAATCGACCTGCTCATCGCCTCGGACTGCATTTCGGAGGGGCAGAACCTGCAGGATTGCGATTTTCTGGTCAACTACGATATCCACTGGAACCCCGTCCGGATTATCCAGCGCTTTGGCCGGATTGACCGGATCGGTTCCAGGAACAAAGAGATCCAGCTTGTAAACTTCTGGCCGAACATGACGCTGGACGAGTACATCCAGCTCAAAGAGCGGGTCGAAAACCGGATGGTCATCATGGATATGACGGCCACCGGCGACGACAACGTCCTGTTCCAGCAAACCAGCGATTTGGAGTACCGGAAGCAACAGTTGGAGCGTCTGATGAAGGAAGTCGTCGATCTGGAAGAAATGAACACCGGGGTTTCCATAACCGATCTGGGCTTGAACGATTTCCGCATGGATTTGGTGAACTACGTCAAGGAACACGGCGATCTTGACAAGGTACCAAACGGATTGCACGCCGTAGTTCCGGCGGATGAAGAAAAAGGCGCCAAGCCCGGGGTCGTTTTTGTCCTTCGAAATGTGAATGAAGAATTGAATGCAGACCGGCAAAACCGCCTTCACCCGTTTTATCTGGTTTACATCAGCGAAGAGGGTGAAGTACTGATCAATCATCTGGAAGTCAAAAAGACCCTGGATCTTCTCCGGGCGCTTTGCAGGGGACAATCAAGTCCGGTGATGGAAGCGTGCCGGGACTTCAACCGGGCGACGAAAGATGGCAGGAAGATGGACATGTACTCCGGTTTGCTCCAGGAAGCCATTCGCTCCATCATCCACGTGAAAGAGGAAAGCGATCTGGACAGCTTGTTCTCGGCGGGCGGAACGACCGCGTTGCTTAATGCCGTCAAGGGGATAGAGGATTTTGAACTCATCGCCTTCATCGTCATCCGGCGGGTGAACGCCTGATGTTCGGGCTGCCCGCAAGCACGTTGGTCAACCGCCGGATTCCGAAAACCAAATTTTACGAAAAGCTCCAGGCGGATCATCAACTGAGGGAACTGTTCACCCGTCAGATCGATACGATAGTCTGGAAACACAAGCTGTCCAGGGAAACGATCCATCTGGCACCGGGCGGAGATGTGGAAGAAATTCAGATTTTTGAAATCCATCTGAAGGAGCCCTCTTGCTCCCATGATTTGCTGCGCAGCATCGACAGGGCGATTCCCTACCCGATCTTGCATGTCCTGCTTTACGGGGATCAGGCCAAACTGGCCATCGCCCACAAGGAACGCAACCGGACGGATGAAAACCGCGCTGTTGTCCATGCCTATTACGAGACGGACTGGCAGCCGGCGGACAGGATTCAGTTGAATTTCCTTCAAGCAGTCGATTTAAAGGCGGTATACGAAAACATGATCCGCCAACTACTTCCTCACAAGACACGGCCGGAAACGGATTTGGCTGCCGCCCTGGAACGTCAGGCCCGGATTGACAGGCTGAAAAAAGAATACGAGCGACTGGAATCCAAAATCATTAAGGAAAAACAATTCCACATCAAGGTCGAGCTTAACCGGGAACTTCAGCGCAAGAAGAAGGAATTGCAAGAACTTCTCGATGAAGGATTGGAGGAATAGAGTTATGAAAAAACTGATGATGAAATCGGTGGATCTCACTCAGTCCAATATCGATAAAATCGCCGAACTTTTTCCAAATGTGATCACCGAAGTGCGCGATGAACAGGGAAATGTAAAACGGGCAGTCGATTTTGACCTGCTCAAACAGGAGCTTTCCGACGTGCTTGTTGAAGGAGAAAAAGAACGGTATCAATTGACTTGGCCGGGGAAGAAACAAGCTATTCTCAATGCAAATACACCGATCTACAAGACTTTACGTCCCGTCAAAGAGGACAGCGTGGATTGGGATAATACAAAGAACATTTACATAGAGGGTGACAATTTGGAAGTATTGAAACTCTTGCAAGAGTCGTATTTGAATAAAGTGAAGCTTATCTATATAGATCCGCCATACAATACAGGAAATGATTATATATATTTGGATAACTACAGGCAATCTGAAAAAGATTATCTTAATGCATCCGGTCAAATCGATGATAATGGGAATCAATTAATTTCTAATACTGTTTCAAATGGAAGATTTCATAGTAACTGGTTAACAATGATGTATCCTAGGATCAAAATTGCGAGGCAATTATTAAGGGAAGATGGAGCTTTGTTTGTGAGCATAGATGATAACGAAGTAGATAATCTTAAAAAAATATGTGATGAAATATTTGGAAGAGAAAATTATGTAGCTCAGTTTCCATGGAGGAAAAGAACTTCAAAGTCTGATGTGCCTTTTGGAGTATCGCAAGATTACGAATGGATTATATGTTATGCAAAAAGTAGTTCCTTTATCGCTTCGATTGAAGGTAAGGAGCGGAAGTATTATGAAACGCCGGATTTACCCAATAGACCTTGGAGAATCCATGACTTAACAAAACAAACAAGTGCCAGTGAACGTCCTAACAGTTTCTTTACTATTGTAAATCCAAAAACTGGGGAGGAATATCCAGCCGATCCGAATAGAACTTGGGCGATAACGAAAGATACTTTTCAAAAATACTATGAAGAAAACAGGATAGTATTCCCGGGTGACTATGATTTTTTAAAAATTAAAAAACCAATGCTTCGATATTTTAAAGAAGATGATATGAAAAAAGCCGGTGACTTTTTTGGTTATGTTGTTGTTAGTACACATTTACCCAAAGAAGTAGGAATGACACAAGATGGAACCAAGGAAATAAATGAATTATTTAAAGCGAAAGTATTTGGATTTCCAAAACCGGTCGAGTTAATAAAATATATTATAAAAATTTCAACTAGTCATGATAAAAATGCAATAATTATGGATTTCTTCTCTGGTTCTGCTACCACTGCTCATGCAGTATTAAAATTGAATGCTGAGGATGGAGGAAAACGTAGTTTCATCATGGTGCAGTATCCAGAAAAAACAGCTGAGAATTCCGAAGCTTATAAAGCCGGTTACAAAAACATTTGCGAAATCGGCAAAGAAAGGATCCGTCGAGCTGCAAAAAAAATTAAGGAGGAAACTGGAGCAGATATAGACTATGGTTTCCGGGTATTTCGTGTGGATTCCTCAAACATGAAGGATGTTTACTATTCACCCGACAGGTTGAACCAAAAAGACCTTCTTTCTTTGACCTCCAACATCAAGGAAGACCGTACCAGCGAAGATTTGCTCATCCAGGTCATGCTGGAGCTTGGGCTTGAGCTTTCGTTGCCGATGGAGACGAAACAAATCGAAGGAAAGACGGTTCATTACGTCGACGGCAACGCCTTGGTGGCCTGTTTTGACGACGAAGTGCCGGAATCCGTCATTCGGGAGATTGCCAAAGTTCAGCCGCTGAGGGCGGTCTTCCGCGACAGTTCCTTCGCGGACGATTCGGCGCGCATCAACGTGGAAGAACTGTTCAAGATGCTTTCGCCCATTACAGATGTCCGGGTGCTGTGAGGTGGAAGAAAGAGAATGAAGCTCAAGTTCAAACATCAGCAATTCCAGCTGGACGCCGTCAAGAGCGTGGTGGATTGTTTCGAGGGCCAGGTGAACGAAATGTCCAGGTTTACCCTGGACCGCGGCATCCGGCAGAAACCCGAACAGATCACCATGGAAGAAGCGCAAAATCCGGAACTTGTGACCGTCGGGTTCCGCAACAAGCCCATCATGCTTACGGATGAGGAACTTCTGGAGAACATCCGGAAGGTGCAGCGTCGCAACGGCCTGAAAGTGTCCGACCGCCTTGCCGTGACGCCCAAAGTCCGCTGCAACCTGACCGTGGAGATGGAGACGGGCACCGGCAAGACGTATACCTACATCCGCACCATGTTCGAGCTGTACAAAAAGTACGGCTGGAGCAAATACATCGTCGTGGTGCCGTCCATCGCCGTCCGGGAAGGCGTGCTGAAAACCTTCCAGATCACGGAAGACCATTTCATGGCCGAATACGGTTGCAAGGCCCGCTATTTTGTCTACAACTCCAAGCAGTTGCATCAAATCGAAACGTTTGCCCGGGATGCGGGCATCAACGTCATGATCATCAACATGCAGGCGTTTAACGCAAGGGGGAAGGACGCCAGAAGAATCCGGATGGAACTGGACGATTTCAACAGCCGCGTGCCTTTGGAAGTGCTGGCCAGCACCAACCCCATCCTGATCATCGACGAACCGCAGTCCGTTGAGGGCAAAGAGACAAAGGAAGCCCTCAAGGAATTCAATCCGCTTTTTGTGCTGCGGTATTCGGCCACGCACAAAGAAGAGTTCAACAAGGTATACCGTCTCGACGCGCTGGACGCCTACAACAAGAAACTCGTCAAAAAGATCACCGTCAAGGGGATTTCCGCCAAGGTCACGAGCGGGACGAACAGTTATCTGTATCTTGAAAGGATTGAAATCAGCTCGAAACACCCTCCCGTTGCCATTCTCGAGTTTGAAGTGAAAACCAATTCCGGGATCGTCCGCAAAACGTTTCGGGTCAAACACAACGACGACCTGTACCAACTGTCCGGGGAACTGGAGCAATACCGGGGATACAAGGTCTCCGAAATCAACGGGCGCAACAACAGTATCAGTTTTGCCAACGGCGTCACGCTTTACGCCGGCGACTTGCAGGGCGACGCGGGGGAACTGCATTTCCGGCGCATCCAGATTCGAGAAACGATCAAATCGCACTTCGAGAAGGAAAGGGAACTTTTTCACAAAGGAATCAAGGTGCTGTCACTGTTTTTCATCGACGAGGTGGCGAAATATCGCCAATACGGCGAGGATGGCACCCCAAGGAACGGGATCTACGCGGACATTTTCGAAGAGGAGTATACGGCTCTCCTCAACGAACAGCTTTCCCTGTTTTCCGATGATCCTTATATCAAGTACCTGAACGGGATTCGGGTTCAGGACACCCACAAGGGGTATTTTTCGATCGACAAGAAAAGCAACCGTCTGGTCGATCCCAAGGTGTCGGGACGGGAAGGCGATTCTGACGACGTGGACGCGTATGATCTGATCATGCGCGATAAGGAAAGGCTGCTCAGTTTCTCGGAGCCGACGCGGTTCATTTTCTCCCATTCGGCACTCAAGGAAGGCTGGGACAATCCCAATGTGTTTCAAATTTGCACGCTCAAGCACAGTGATTCGACCATCAAGAAGCGGCAGGAAGTCGGACGCGGCCTCCGGTTGTGCGTGAACCAGGAAGGGGAACGGATGGACGACAGCGTCCTCGGAGATGATGTTCACAAGATCAATGTGCTGACCGTCATCGCCAGCGAATCCTATGAGGAGTTTGCAAGGCAGTTACAAAGCGAGATCGCGAAGACCCTGTCCGACCGTCCGCGCAGGGTGGATCAAGCGTTCTTCCTGGACAAGGTGCTCTCCAACGATCGCGGCGAAAAGCTGAAGCTGGATGATGTTTTGGCCGGAAGACTGATGCATGCTTTCATCAGAAACGGGTATCTGGATGAAGACTATCAGTTGACGAACGCCTATTTCGAGGCGGTGGGAAACCGCAGCCTCAATCTTCCCGAAGAGTTGAAAGGGTTTCAGGCGCCGCTGGTGGAACTGCTCAATACCGTCTACGTGGAGGGCAAAACGGCTCTCGCGGAGAACGCACGCAACAATGTTTCCAGTGGGGTCAATCAGAATTATTACAGGAAAGAGTTCCAAACACTTTGGAACCACATCAACCGAAAATCGGTGTACACCGTCAAATTCGACTCCGACGAACTTGTGCGAAAATGCATCCGGGCTTTGGATACCCAGCTCCAGGTGCCCGGGATCCGCTTTACCGTTCGTCACGGCGAGCTCAAGCGCATTCAGTCCAGGGAACAACTTCAGGCAGGGGAAGCTTTTGAGACGCGGGAAAGCAGGACAGAGTTTGTCGAAGGGCAGCCGGAATTCCGTGTGAAATACGATTTGATCGGCAAGCTCATGGACGAGACGAAGCTGACGCGAAAGACGATTGTGGCCATTTTGACGGGGATCAAGGAAAGCACGTTCCTGCAGTTTCGCAAAAACCCGGAAGAATTCATGCTTCGCGCCGCCAGGCTGATCAACGAACAAAAGGCCGCGATGATCATCGAGTCCATTACGTACGATATCCTCAATGATCGTTTTGACGCGGCGATTTTTACGCAAAACACGCTGTCGGGAAAATTGGGTGAAAATGCCATTCAGGTGCAAAAACACGTGTACGATATCGTCGTGACGGATTCCAAGGTGGAGCGTGAATTTGCACAGGAACTGGACGCCAGCGAGGAGGTTCTGGTCTACGCCAAGCTTCCAAGAGGATTTTACATTCCGACGCCGCTGGGCAAGTACAATCCGGACTGGGCGATCGTGTTCCGGGAAGGCGACGTAAAGTACATTTACTTCATCGCTGAAACGAAAGGTTCCATGGAATCCCTGGAACTGAGGGAAGTGGAAAAGGCGAAAATCGAATGCGCCCGGAAGCATTTCGCCAGGCTCAATACCGCCCGGCTCAAGTATGACGTTGTGGATAGCTATGAAAAATTGCTGGAAATTGTAAAATCCTGAGAAGTTTCCGATAAACTAAATTGAAGTACAGAAAGGCGGTGGAGAAGTGGCAAGGGTGGCCGTAAATCCGGAGTTGATCCGATGGGCGATCCAACGCGCGGATGCTGGCGAATGGATCGAAAAAAGATTTCCCATGGTCACGAAATGGCTGAAAAATGAAACCCGGCCGACGCTGAAACAGCTGGAACAATTCGCGAAAGCCACTTCCACGCCTCTGGGATATTTCTTTCTGCCCAAACCGCCGGAGATCAAGCTTCCCATTCCCCATTACAGAACTGTCGGTGATGCGCAAGCTGCCAAACCAAGCGTCAACTTGCTGGAAACCATCTACATGATGCAGCGGCGGCAGGCCTGGATGCGGGAATATTTGATGGATTTGGGGCATGAACCACTTCCTTTTGTCGGTTCCTGGAAACTGTCGTCCCATCCCCGTGAAGTAGCTCAAAACATGAGGAATACCCTGGGGTTGGGAAACGGTTGGGCGTCCGTCTGTAGAAGCTGGACGGAAGCCTTGCAATATTTGCTGGGCAAAATTGAGGAGATCGGCATCCTGGTCGTCAGAAACGGCATTGTCGGGAACAACACGCACCGAAAGCTGGACGTGAATGAGTTTCGGGGTTTTGTGCTGGTGGATGAATATGCGCCTCTCATTTTCATCAATGGTGCTGACGGAAAGGCTGCCCAAATGTTTACGGTAGCGCATGAACTTGCCCACATCTGGTACGGAGAAAGCGCGGCTTTCGATCTTTCCGGGTTGCAGCCTTCCGCCCAGCAGATTGAACAGGTTTGCAATCAAACGGCTGCGGAGTTTCTTGTTCCGGAAGATGAAATGAGAGTTACATGGCGTCATGTGCAATATGTTAACGATCGGTTCAATCATTTGGCCAGACATTTCAAAGTGAGCAGCATAGTAGCGGCTCGCAGGGCGCTGGATTTGCAACTCATCACCAAGGATGAATTTTTCGATTTTTACCGCGATTGGATGGAAAACGAATATGAAAAGTCCCGGGATGATGATGGCCGAGGCAATTTCTATCGCAATCAGAACTTCCGCGTTGGTCGGCGTTTCGCGGAGGCTGTATTTGCAAGCGTAAAGGAAGGACGTCTGCTTTATACGGAGGCATACAGACTTACAGGACTGAGCGGGGACGCCTTTGTGAAGTATGGGAAATATCTTGGTTTTGAGGTGTAGTTATGGCCCAGTCCGTCCAACCCGTCCAATCCACCAAAACTATCCGTTTTGTACTGGATGCCAATGTTTTTATTAACGCTCACAGGCTATATTATGCATTTGACATAGTCCCATGTTTTTGGCGTGTGCTTGTTGAGCTGGCACGAAGGGGACTTATCGCTAGCATTGATCGAGTGAAAGATGAATTGCAAAAAAACGATGATCCGTTGAAAAAGTGGGCATTATCCGAATTTGATCATTGGTTTTTGTCAACAGATACTGAAGAGGTATTGGATTCCTATGGCCAATTAATGTTCTGGTCATTTGGAAATCCTCATTATGAAGACGTTGCAAAACATCAATTTGCCGATGAGGCGGACAGTTGGCTGGTTGCTTTTGCAAAAGCATATAACTATATTGTTGTAACTCATGAGCAACCCAATCATTCACCCAAAAAAATAAAAATTCCGAACGCTTGCAAAGCCATGGGGGTTCGATATATGAACACTTTTGAAATGCTTCGAAAGTTAAATGTAAAGGTATGTGCATAATATGTTGGCTGGAGAGGAAGGGGTTTCCATCATGCGTTACATGAAGCGCCTGGCGGTACTGGGCGTTTTTTTTGCTGTCATGTTGTCAGCTTGCTCGAGAGGAGAACCGAATCCTCCCGGCACGGGGGGAACCCCGTCGCCGCAGGGACAACAGACGGAGCCGGCGGGCACTCCGTCCGCCTCGTCTTCGGCACCGTCGCCGTCGCCAACGTCCCCGGCTTCCCAAGCGGGCGGTCAGACGGCCGAGCCGGAAAATTCCGCGGAAGAACCCGACGTGGCAGCCGCACTTCCCGGCTCTCCCATCGAAGAATATGTGGCGCTACCCAAGGATCAATTGGTTGAGGCGCTGAAAGCCCTGAGCGACCGGGAAGTGCTGGTGACGGCGAGGGAAAGGGCGTCGGGCCGGTGGTTTGAATACCGGGTGGACATGGAAGCCCGAACCGTCACCGCCCTGGGCGAAATCCCTGACCGGACCGGTTATGAATCCGTCAGCCCGACCGGAGAATGGACGGCGACCTGGGACCGGGACACGCCCGGCATCTGGGGCGTGTCCGCCCGAACCGGCGAGAAGGTCCAATGGACGAAGGGCAACGGCGACTGGAGCCCGATCTGGCGCAGCGACGGCAGCGGCTTCTACTACCTGCACGACACGGGCGAGAATCTGGGCGACGGAGCCGGACCGAAACATGCGCTGGCCTATTATGACATCCGGACGGGAAAACAGGAGATTCTCCCGTTCGAGCAGGGGTTCTGGGGGCACATCACCTGGCTGGAGCCGGACCGCAGCATCGTGGCCTACAACGGTTTCGACGATGTAACCGGCGTAAAGATCGTGAACCTCCGGGACAAGACGGAGAAACAGATTTTGAAGGCCTATATCCATGAGCTCGTTTCCACGGCGGTGCATCCGGCCAAGGCGCGCTTCCTGGTGAGCCGGAACGGCTGGTTCATCTGGTACGACGGAAAAGGGAACGAGATCGAACGGGTGGCGTGGCCGGCCGGACTGGACGAATACACGAAAAAAAGCCCCCGCTATACGAAGGAAGATGACAAGAACAATCCCTATTACGAGCTCACGGGAGGTTACGCCCGCATCATGCCGCATCTGTTCCGGTTTTCGCCGGACGGCGGCCGTCTTGCCTATCTGCTCGGCGTAACCGGCATGAGCATCGACGATCCGATGCCGGGCACGCGGATCGTGGTGAGCCGCGACAACGGCGCGGAACCTGCCTTCGTCACGCCGGATTACGCGCGCATCAGCTGCCTGGAATGGGCGCCTTCCGGTGACCGGCTGTTTGTCGCGTTCAACGTCGACGGCGCACAGGAACGGCATTATGTGGGATGGGTGCGGGCCGGTTCGTGAAACCGGCCTTCAGCCCGTTGGCAAAACCCCGAAACGGGGCTTTGCCAACGGGCTGCGGAAAGCCCGCTACGAGGCGGGCTTTCCGTTTTTCAAGAAATTTACCCCGTGATCGCATAAATGTGAATCTTCCGCTTGCCGCCGGCCGCCCTTTATAATCGGAACTGTGAAGTGAAAACCAAAGAAAAACAGATCCGATGCGGGAGGTCAGGTCAACGAAAAAACGGTTGGGAATCGCCATCTTGATGTTGTTATTTACCCTTTCCGTGGTGTCCTACATGGTGAATGAAGCGATGGGCGTCGATCCGAACTACGGCTTCGGGACGGCGGTTGCGCTCATCATTTTCGCCTTCGCGCTCCTTTTGACGTCGCTTTACCAGCTCGCGTTCGGCCGCCGGATGGAAGGGGGCGAATGCTGATGGGCCAGGTCCTCAAACGGGCCGTTCCGCATGCGGTGCTGCTGGCGTATGTCGCTGCCGTCCTCTTTCCGTTCGTGTTCGTCGTGTTTTCCTTGCTGAAAGGAAGCAACGTGGACATCGCGACCAACCCGTTCGGTTTGCCGAAAGAGTGGCACCTGGAAAATTACGTGGAGGCCTGGGTCAAAGCCAAAATCGGCGTCTATTTTTTCAACAGCGTCTATTTGTCGTTCACGTCCGCGCTCGCCGGCGCCCTGCTGGCCGCCGCCACGGCGTTCGCCTTGTCCGGATGAAATTCCCGCGCTTCGGCAAGTGGATCCATCAAACGGTGCTCATCGGCATGTTCATCCCGGGCAATGTGCTGTTTATCGCGCAATATTTGCTGGTGATGAAGCTTGGCGTGCTGAACACGCACTGGGCGCTGTTTCTCCCTTACACGGCGGGCGCGTTGCCGCTCGGCGTACTGCTCCTGGCGGCGTTCATGAAGTCGCTGCCCGGCGAACTGGAAGAGGCGGCGATCATGGACGGATTGAGTTCCGCGGGGCTTTTTGGTGGTCGGGACGTACAACGCCACCTTTGCGGCGGAACAAACCGAACTGGTGAACCGTCTGCTGGCCTGTGACGGGGTGAAGGTGACGGTAACGGCGTTGCGCAATCCGTATGATTGGCTTGCATTTCCGGAGGTTCACGCCTACGTGGCCTGTTACGAGAACACCCCTTGCATGATGGAAGCACTGGCCGAAGTGCTGGTCGGGGAAGCGGAAGCCCGGGGCCGTTTGCCGGTCACGTTGTCCGAGCGGTATCCGTTCGGGCATGGGGCTTCGGAAGGCCATGAAGGATGAGAGGATGAACCAAATATATATCCCCTTCCGTCTACGCATTCACGCCGTCAACGGAAGGGGATTTTTGCCGAACCGGTCAGGCCGTTTCCGCGACTTTCAGCCGGATCACGTTCCACGACGCCTTCCCGAGCACAGCTTCCACGTTGGAGCCGTCGGCCTTGGCGTTGCCTCGGTTGTGGGGCTTCACGCGATTCGGGTTTTGCGCGTCGTTGACCGCTTTCAGGTCCTCGTGTTCAAGCACGAGATGTTCGATGACGCGGCAGGCGCCGAAGCTGCGCAGGTCGACGCGCAGCGGCAGCGGCCGCTCCAGGTCGCGGTTGACGGCGAACACGGTCACTTCCCCGGCTTCTTCGTTGTGGATCGCGATCGCTTCCAGATAGGGAACGTCCGTCACTTCTTTCGTATCGTATTTCGGGGATGTCACGAGCGGAACGAGCGCCTTCCCGCGCCCGTACAGCGACGCGTGAAGGAACGGGTAATAGATCGTCTGCGCCCACGCCTTGCCGCCGTTTTCGGTCATGATCGGCGCGATGACATTGACGAGCTGGGCCAGGCATGCGATTTTCACCCGGTCGGCGTGCTTGAGCAGGCTGATCAGCATGCAGCCGACGACGAGCGCGTCCTCCATGGTGTAAATATCCTCCAGCTGCGGCGGCGCAATCTGCCACGGTTCCAGCTTGCGATCCTGTTCGTTGGAGTGGTACCAGACGTTCCATTCGTCAAATGACAGATACATCGTCTTTTTGCTGCGCTTTTTGGCCTTGACGTAGTCGCAGATGGCGACGACGCTGCGGATGAATTCGTCCATCTGCAGCGAGCGGGCGAGAAACAGCGGCGTGTCGTTGTCCCGGTTGCCGTAATAGGTATGCAGCGACAAATAGTCCACATGCTCGTACGTATGATCAAGCACCGTCGCTTCCCATTCGGCGAACGTCGGCATGCCCTGGCCGGAACTGCCGCACGCCACCAGCTCGATATCGGGATCGACCCATTTCATGACCTTGGCGGTTTCCAGGGCAAGACGCCCGTATTCCTCCGCCGTTTTGTGGCCGATTTGCCAAGGTCCGTCCATTTCGTTGCCGAGACACCATATCTTGATCTTGTGCGGCTCGCGGTACCCGTGGCTGATGCGCAGGTCGCTCCAATACGTGCCCGACGGATGGTTGGCGTATTCGACTGCGGTGCGCGCCTCGTCGATGCCCTGCGTGCCGAGGTTGACCGCCCACATAACCTGAGCGCCTGCCGCCCGGCACCAGTCAACGAATTCGTTCATCCCGAACTGGTTCGTTTCGATGGTACGCCAGGCCAGCTCCAGGCGGCGTTTGCGCTGCTCTTTCGGGCCGATGCCGTCCCGCCAGTCGTAGCCGGAGACGAAGTTGCCGCCCGGATAGCGGACGATCGACACGAGCAGCGCTTTCACCAGTTCCAGCACATCCCGGCGAAAACCGCGTTCGTCCGCGGACGGATGACCCGGCTCGTAAATGCCCCCGTACACCGCCCGGCCGAGATGTTCAATGAACGAGCCGAACAGCCGATCGTCCACCTGCCCGATGATGAAGTCCTTGTCGACGATCAAGGTTGCTTGCTGCGACAACAGAATCCACTCCCCTGATTTGTTAATAAAATTATTAACCCTAAATTTCGAAAGCCCATTGTTTCGGTAAAATCACGAGATGTTAGCGCATAACACCCTGTAAATAACAGGGAAGTTCCCAGCCAGACAACTCCCCGTCAGCGTTGAAAGGTATTCCTCCCCCCTCCCCCACCGCAAGGGGCTTTTGGTTTTCCATGTAAAATTGTGGGAATCTCTAACCTGACATGGTCGCCAGCCGCGCTTCGATTCGCTTCCACGCATGGCGGTATGGAAAGTCGTGAGCCAGTTTCAGGATGAGCTTCCGGCTGTGCCGAACGATCGTCGCCGC
>LZRT01000075.1 GCA_002159075.1 Bacillus thermozeamaize | reverse complement strand
GGAAGAGACGTTCCAAAGCACGCCTTTCGGGCGTCTGATCAACCGCCGTACCTGTTCGCGTTGTCATGGACGAGGCAGGCTTGTCAAGCAGCCATGCCCCACCTGCCACGGGCGGGGACGGATCCGGGTGACGCGGAAAATCCAGGTCAACATTCCGGCCGGCGTGGAAGACGGCTCCCAGTTGCGGATGCAAGGGGAGGGCGAGGCCGGGGTGAACGGCGGCCCGCCGGGAGACTTGTATATCTTGCTGCGCGTCAAGCCGCATCCCTTTTTCCGCCGGGATGGAGACGACATTTACTGCGAAGTGCCGATTACCTTTGTGCAGGCGGCATTGGGCGATGAAATTGAGGTGCCGACGCTGGATGGGCGGGTGAAGCTGAAAATACCGCCCGGCACGCAGAGTGAGACGTATTTTCGCATCCGGGGCAAAGGGGTTCCCCGGTTGCGCGGGCACGGACAAGGGGATCAGCACGTCAAAGTGGTCGTGGTGGTGCCGACGCGGCTGACCGAACGGCAGAAACAGCTGCTTCGTGAGTTTGCCGAAGAAGGGGATGCTGCAGAGGGAATGGGCGGACAGGAACAAACGTTTTTTGAACGGATGAAAAGGGCTTTTCGGGGAGAATAAACGCTCCCAAAGGATGCCCTTGAGAATCATGGGACCTTGAGGAGCATGGGATAGGAGGTGAAAGGATGCCAACGGTCGCATTTCAGACCCTGGGATGCAAGGTCAACCAGTACGAGACCGACTCCATGTGGCAGCTGTTCAAACAGGCCGGTTATACGCGCGTGCCCTTTGAGGAGCTGGCCGATGTGTATGTGATTAACACCTGTACGGTCACCAATACCGGGGACAGGAAAAGCAGGCAGATGATCCGGCGCGCGATCCGCCGCAATCCGGATGCGGTGATCGTGGTAACAGGTTGTTATGCGCAAACCTCGCCTGATGAAGTGATGTCCATTCCGGGCGTGGATATTGTGCTGGGCACGCAAGGGCGGGATCGGCTTTTGGAGTACGTCCGCCGGTTCCAGGAAGAACGGCGGCCAATCAACGCGGTGTCCAATATCATGAAGGCCCGCCAATTTGAAGAGTTTGACGTCCCGACCCATACCGAGCATCACAGGGCCAATCTCAAAATCCAGGAAGGGTGCAACAATTTCTGCACGTTTTGTATCATTCCCTGGGCCCGAGGCCTGTTGCGCAGCCGCAAGCCGGAAAGCGTCCTGAACCAAGCGCGCCAATTGGTGGAGGCGGGCTACCGGGAAATCGTCCTGACCGGCATTCACACGGCGGGGTATGGAGAGGATCTGGAAGATTACAGTTTTGCACAGCTGCTGCGGGATTTGGACCGCATTGAAGGGTTGCAGCGGATCCGCATCAGCTCGATTGAAGCCAGCCAGATTACCGATGAGGTGCTGGACGTCTTTGCCTCGTCGGACAAACTGTGCCGCCATTTGCACATTCCGCTGCAGGCAGGGGATGACGTGATCCTCCGCCGGATGCGCCGGAAATACACGGTGGAGCAATATCGGAAAAAAATCGAAGCGGTTCGCCGTGCCTTGCCTGGCCTGGCGATTACGACCGACGTCATTGTCGGTTTCCCGGGGGAAACGGAGGAGCAGTTTGCCAACGGTTACCGGCTGATGGAGGAGATCGGTTTCGCCCGTCTCCATGTGTTTCCTTACTCCAAACGTTCCGGAACGCCTGCCGCCAAAATGCCGGATCAGGTGCCTGATGAGGTCAAGCGACAGCGGGTGGAAAGGCTCATCCAGCTTTCCGACCGCCTGAGCCTGGCCTATGCCCGGCAATATGCGGGGCAAGTGCTGGACGTGATACCCGAGCAGCCGCTCAAGAACAGCCCAGAGCCCGGCTGGGTGGTGGGCCATGCGGACAATTACCTTCAGGTAGCCTTCCGGGGGACGCCGGAGATGTATGGGAAAGTGGTCCGCGTCCGGCTGGATGAGCCGGGAGCGGAATTCAGCCGCGGCACCTTTGTCCGCATGGTCGGATAGGATGCAAGGGATGAAAGTGATCTTTTTGTTTGTAGACGGTTTGGGGGTCGGTCCTGCGGCAGAGGAGAATCCCTTCACGAGCATCCGCCTGCCATTTATCGAGGAGCGGCTTGGAGGCCGCTTCAACCAGGAGATCCCTCCCTTTCATCGCCAGGACGAAGCTTTTTTTCTCGCCGATGCGCGGCTTGGGGTGGAAGGCTTGCCGCAAAGCGCGACGGGCCAAACCACCATCTTTACCGGACAAAATGCAGCCGCTTGCATGGGCAGGCATGTCAGCGGCTTTCCATTGGCTCGCTTGCGCCGCTTGTTGGAGGAGGGAAATCTCTACACCTGGCTGCAGGAACAGGGGAAGCGCTGCACCTTTGCCAATGCCTTTACCCCCGCCTTTTTTCAGTTGCGGACGACGCGGCGCGGCTGGGTCTCCTGCAGCACGAGAGCGGCTTGGGCGGCCGGTCTGCCCCTGCGAACGATGACCGATCTGATGGCCAATCGTGCGGTCTTCCATGACCTGACCCGCTTCTGGTTGCATCAGCGTCTGGCGGAAACTGAGGTTCCGATCATCACTCCGCGGGAGGCGGCGCAGCATTTGCTGGCTCTCGTTGAAAGCTACGACTTTGTGTTTCACGAGTTTTTTTTGACCGATGTCGCCGGACATGGCCGTGACGCGGACATGCTGTCTTTTGTCATGAGACAGTACGACCAGTTTTTGCAGGCGCTGGATGAAGAACGGCCCAAAGATGTGACCCTTTTTTTAACCAGTGATCACGGCAATTGTGAAGATATGTCGGTGAAAACGCATACCTTGAATCCCGTTCCAGCCTGGATCATCGGTCCGGGAGCCGCCAGACTGCGGCACGCGATCCGGGATTTGACGGATATTGCGCCGAGTGTCTTGGCGATGTACAAGGAACAGTCGGATCAGGCGTTGACCGGTTTTCAGACAGAGGAGGCGTCAGGATGAGAGAGATTTCGGCTGGAGGGCTCGTGTACAGGCGACTGGAAGACGGCTCAATATCCCTTCTTTCGCTGACCGATCGGTTCGGCCGGTATTCCCTTCCCAAGGGAAAACAGGAACAAGGAGAAACCCTTGAAGAGACCGCGCTGCGCGAAATACGGGAGGAGACGGCCATCACCGGCGAAGTTGAACAGCCGCTTGGCGTGGTGGCCTATACATATTACCACCCTGAATACGGGCAGATGAAAAAGGAAGTGCATTATTATCTGGTTCGCGCATTGACAGAGGAACTGCACCCGCAACTGGAAGAGATCAGTGGCATCGCATGGGTGGATCCGGACACTTTTTTAAAATGCCATCGGGAAAACGGCTATGAAAACAATACGCCGATCATCAAACAGGCCTGGAAAGTGCTGGGCATCTAAAACATCATGTCATAGATGCGGTGAATCCCGTTGGCGAAACCGCGCGCCCACGGCAAGACAGCCAATGAACAAACCATGTTGAAAATCACTTGTGTGTGCGCAATCTGCGCGGCGGGTGAACCGCCCCATCCCGCCAGTTTTTCTGTAAACCAGGGAATCAACGGGAAGAGGGCCAGCGCTCCCAGGCCATTGAGCACGAGGTGGGCCAGCGCCACTTTTTTGGCCTCATCGCTGCTCCCAAGGGCGGCGATGAGCGCCGTGACGCACGTTCCCACATTGCTTCCCAATACATAGGCGACGCCAGGCGCCAAGGCGATATCGCCGGACGCCATCAGGCTCATCAACAATGCGATGGCGGCCGTGCTGCTCTGGATGACGGCGGTGACAAAGAGGCCCAACAAAAAACTCATTGCCAGATGCTGGCTGGCCAAAGCAAGGCCATGCTTGAACCATGGCCTGCCGGCCAGTGGTTCGGCGACGAGCTGCACGATTTGCAGACCAATAAACAGCAAGCTCAAGCCGATGGCAATCCAGCCGATCTGCCGCGCTTTCGCTGAAGGGAGGACGAGAAAGCCCGCCCCGGCGATCAAGATGGCCAGGGCAAAACGATCCAAAGGGAAGGTGAGCATTTCCAGCGTGACTGTGGTGCCGACATTGGCGCCCAGGATCACCCCGATGGACTGGGAGAAGGACATGAGTCCCGCACTGGTCAAGCCGACAGCCAGCACGGTGACCGTGCTGCTGCTGTGAAGGAGGGCGGTTGCGACGGTTCCCGTGAGAAAACCCTTGATCGGCGATTGGGTAAAATGCGCGATGCCGGCCCGGATTCGCGCCCCGGCCAATTGCTCCAATCCGTTTCTCATCAGGATCATTCCGAACAGAAAAATGGCCAGTCCGCTGGTGAGTGGGATGAGGAATTCACGCATGTACATCCCTCCCGTTGTCTGGTTTAATATACGTATACAGGCGGACAAACATGTCAATCTTCGCAGAGAAAGGAGGGCGGAATCATGTCGGAATGCATTTTTTGCCAAATCGTCAAAGGCCAGATTCCATCCAAGCGCGTGTACGAAGATGAAGAGGTGGTGGCTTTTCACGACATCGCGCCAAAAGCTCCCATACACGTCCTGATCATTCCGCGCAAGCATATTCCGACGCTTGCCGACGTTACGGAGGAGGATCTTCCTCTCATTGCCGCCATTCACCGGGGAGCGCTGGCTGTCGCCAGAGAGTTGGGCTTGCAGGAAAACGGGTTCCGGCTGGTCAACAATTGCAAAAAAGACGGCGGCCAGGAAGTGTATCACCTGCACTATCACCTGCTCGGCGGCGCCCCGCTGGCCATGCATTTCGGCCAGCGCTGATTGACCATCAGGGCAAGGTGTACTATAATTACTATGATTTGGGACTTTCTCTTACCGCATGTGTGACTGGATCGGATACCCTCGACAGGTGGTCGCGGCAGGTCACGCGGTTGGAGCGGAGGGAGGGAAATGCTGGTGTCCGAGATCAAGGTTCGCAAGAACGAATCCATCGACAGTGCGCTTCGCCGGTTTAAAAAAACCGTCGCCCGGGATGGTTTGCTGGCCGAGATCAAAAAGCGGAAGCACTACGAAAAGCCCAGTGTCAGGCGCAAAAAGAAGTCTGAAGCGGCACGTAAACGAAAGTACTAGGGGGACGGATGGTGTTAGCTGAACGATTGTCTGAGGATCTCAAGCAAGCGATGAAAGAAAAGGATAAACTGCGGCTTTCTGTCATTCGCATGGTTCGGGCGGCGATCAAAAATGCCGAAATTGAAAAACGCCGGCCATTGAATGAGGACGAGATCATCGATGTGCTGAGCCGTGAACTGAAGCAGCGGCAGGAATCCTTGCAGGAATTTGAGAAAGCCGGACGCCAGGACTTGAGTGAACAGGTTCAGCAGGAAATTCAGATCCTACGACAATACCTTCCCGAACCGCTCGACGATCAGGCGCTGCAGGAACTGGTCAAGGAAGCCATCCAGGCGGTTGGCGCAATCTCCAAGCGTGACCTGGGCAAGGTGATGAGTTACCTGATGCCCAAGGTGAAGGGCAGGGCAGACGGGAAAAAAGTGAATCAGATGGTTCAGCAACAATTGAACCAGGAATAATCCGTCTATCAGCACCCCATTATCCCGATTCACAGCGGGAGTGGGGTGTTTTTAATTGTTCATAAACCGTTGTTCACTCGCATATCCGTGAAATATGCGGGGAGGAGGCATGTCATGAGTCGCTGGTCAGGGTTGAAGAGGCGTTTGGGTATGGTCCTTGAGATTCCCCAGAGCACCCTGCTCAACGTGCCCCGGGTGACCATGATCGGCGCCTATCAAGTGTATATCGAAAATCACCGGGGTGTCTTGGAATTCACCAGCGGACGATTACGCTTGCGGCTGCCCGCAGGCCAGTTGCAGATTAACGGGGAAGGGCTGGTCATTCGCAGGATCATCCGTGAAGAAATCTTTGTGGAAGGCGAACGCATCGGTTCATTGACATTCATGGAATAGCCATGAAGGGGGACAGCGCACGTGGTCACTTGGTGGTGGCAATGGCTGCTGGGTTATTTGGTTTGTAAGATAAAGAAGGGGGAACGGGAAGAACTCATCAACTTCTTGCTTCAGGAAGGCGTGGAGATCTGGGACCTCCACGAACATCCGGATACCGGGACGATCGTATTTTGCCTCTCGTTGGCCGATTATCGTCGGATTCTTCGGAAGATGAAGCCTCTCCCCTTTCGCATCCAGATCCTGGACAAGCGTGGACTGCCTTTTTATTTGCTTCAGGCACAAAAACGCAAGTGGTTTTGGGCGGGAAGTCTGCTTTTTGTTCTCCTGTTGTATGTTTTTTCCCAGATGATTTGGCAGGTGGAGGTGATCGGCAACGAAATCATCCCAGAAGAGGAACTGCTCCAGGTTGCCGGACAATTGGGGCTGAAGAGGGGTGTCTTCCGCCAGCGCCTGCCTGGAAATGAACAGATGCAATCGGAGCTGCTCAGCCGTTTCGAGCAGCTCAGCTGGGCCGGGGTTGAGATCAAGGGGACGAAAGCAGTGATTCGTGTCGTGGAGAGCAAACATCCGGAAGAACGGCAGTTGGAAAATCCCCGTCATCTGGTCGCGGCCAAAAGTGCCGTGGTCAAGGAGATTTTTGTCGAGAAAGGGAAGGCCATGGTGACGCGCAACCAAAGGGTTAAAAAAGGCCAGATCCTGATCTCAGGTATCATGGGATATGAGGCGAAGCCGCAAATCGTCAGTGCCAAGGGAACGGTGAAGGGATTGGTCTGGTACGAAACGACGGTGACGATCCCCCTGGTTCAGAAGCAGTTCCGCCTCACCGGTGAAACCGAGAAGCGCACGTCATTGCTGATTGGCAACCATGCCTTCACTTTTTTTTCCAAAAAGCCTGCCTTCGATCACTACAAGCTGGAGGAACACGTGCGGCACTGGACGCTTGGACCCTGGAAGATACCAGTGGGCCTCTATGAACGGATATACTATGAAAAGGTCCCGCATACAAAAACCTATTCTCAGAAAGAGGCCTTGGAGCTGGCAAAAGAGCGGGCAAGGAAGGAGATTTTGCACCAGTTGGATGAGAAAGCCGAGATTTTCATGGAAAAGGTTTTGCAACAAGACCTTGACAGTGGTACATTGAAAGTAAAGCTCTACTATGAGGTACTGGAAGAGATTGCGAAAGAACAACCGATTCTCCCCGGGGGGTCGATGTCGGGAAAGGCTCCAGGGGAATAAGATGGAAAGCGATGAATGTGAGATTGGAGCATGAGCAATTGCAAGAAAAGAAATGGACAACCACCATTCAACTGGAAAATGCGGCTGAGGGACTGAGCTTGTTTGGGCCGAATGACAGCTTTTTGCGATTGATCCAAAAGAGCACCCCCGCGCACATCGTGGCACGGAATGAAACGATTACCCTGACCGGAACGAAAGAACAGGTGGACAAGCTGCAGCGTCTGTTTGTCGTTCTCCTGAAGTTGATTCGGCAGGGATTTCATCTTTCTGAAACCAATATTGTCTATGCGATGGAACTGGTCGAGCAGCAGATGGAGGAGGAACTGTTGGATCTGTATTCGGAAGAAATTGGACAGACGCATCGCGGCAAAGCCGTTCGTGTCAAAACGCTCGGACAACGGGTGTATGTGTCGGCGATCCGAAAACGGGATGTGATCTTCGGAATAGGGCCTGCCGGTACGGGAAAGACATTTCTGGCGGTCGTGATGGCGGTGCAGGCGCTGAAGTCCGGGGCGGTGAAAAAGATTGTCCTTGTCCGGCCGGCAGTGGAGGCGGGGGAAAGCTTGGGCTTTTTGCCCGGCGACTTGCAGGAGAAAGTGGACCCTTATCTGCGTCCTTTGTATGATTCCTTGTATGAAATGCTGGGTGCCGATCAGGTGAACAAGTTCATGGAGCGGGGAATCATCGAAGTGGCTCCGCTGGCCTATATGCGGGGCCGGACGCTCAACGACTCTTTCGTCATTCTGGATGAGGCACAGAACACGACCCCGGAACAGATGAAGATGTTCCTGACGCGCCTTGGCTTTGGTTCCAAAATGGTGATCACCGGAGACATCACCCAGATCGATCTGCCGAAGGGGAAGAAGTCGGGGCTGATTGAAGCCGAACAGCTCTTGCGTCACATTGAAGAGATCGCTTTTGTTTATCTCAAGCAGGAGGACGTGGTGCGGCATATGCTTGTTCAGAAGATCATCGAGGCATATGATAAAGCGAAGCATACGATAAGCTGAAGCAGTTGCACGACAACTTCACAACGCCGAGCCGGGTGCGAAGCAGGCCGGAATGCATGAGGGTGTAAGGATGGCAATCATGGAACATCAGGCCATAGGAGAGGGTTGCGATGAAACATCGCATGGCAAAATGGGTGACCGAACGATGGGGTGAGAATTGGCAGTACAGGCAAGAGGTTCGATTTTTAGCCTATGGAGGCTTTGCTGTCCTCCTTTTTTTCCTGTTGCTGGGTCAGTTGGTTCCACAAACCTATGAGATCCAGATCGGCCGTCTCAGCCAGGAGACGCTTCGTTCACCCGTGCAGATGATCGATCCGAAGGCCACCGAGGAGGCCAGGCAAAAAGCCGAAAACAACGTTCCTCCTCAATATGTCCGGGATGCGGCAGTGATGGAATCACAGGTAAAAAGGCTGGATCAGGAATTTGATCGCATCGCTGCCGTCACTCAGGACGATCAACTCAGTACGCAGCAGAAAGCGGAACAATTGGCCGAGGTGCTGACCTTGGCCCGTTTAGACGAGAAGGACTTTCGCCAACTGGCTAAACTCACTCCGGAGCGTCTAAATGCCCTCCGTTCCATTGCGCGCAGCACCGTGATCTTTGTTCTCAACGCCGGCGTGCAAGAAGGAAACGCCTACTTGCAGGAATCCCGTGCAAAAATCCAGGAGCAGGTCAAGGCGTTTGACTTGACCGAATGGGAAGCTCATCTGGTTGTGGAGCTGGCGTCTGCATCGATCCGGCCGAATATCCTGTATGATCCGGAGGCAACCCGGCGCCTCAAGGAGGAGGCGCGCAACCAGGTGGAGCCGGTTATGATTGAAAAGGGTGAGCCGCTTGTTCAGGCAGGACAGTTGATCACCCGTGAAGTCTATGAACGGCTGGAGATGGTTGGACTGGTTCGCGATCCCGGACAGAGCACGGTGTATCATCTGGCTGCAGCCGGTTTTCTCGTGTTGTTGCTGTTGGCGCTGGCTGCGTTTCTCAAGCAGTACCCGTCTCCGATCCAGAAAGGGAATAAACCGCTTCTTTTATACCTGAGCATTCTTTTGCTGAACGCCGTCGTTTTGAAAATATTTGCAGCCTTCCAGGTCCTGGGTTATCCGTATATTGGCTTCGGCGCGCCGGCGACGCTGGGCGTGATGCTGATACTGCTGCTTTTGGGCCGGGGTCTGGCCGTCTTTGCCGCCATCGTCACGGCCATTTTGGCTTCCGTGTTTCTGAATACCGATTCCGGGGAAGTGTTTGATTTCCGGTACGGTTTTGTCACGTTTGTCAGCTCCATCGCCAGCTTGTACGTATTAAGTCAGGTGAGCCAACGCTCGGCGATTTTCAAGGCAGGATTGTACGCCAGTACCGCCAGCCTGCTCAGCATTACCGCCGTCCTTTTCCTCCAGCCGGGAACCTCTTTGCGGGAATGGGTCTACGCCGCGGCCTTTGGCCTGGCGGCCGGACTGTTGGCTTCCATCCTGACAATCGGTTTGATGCCGTTATTCGAAGCGGTGTTTGGCTACCTGTCCGCCGTGAAGCTGATCGAATTATCCAATCCGAACCAGCCGCTGCTCAAACGGCTCCTCATCGAGGCGCCAGGGACGTACCACCACAGCATGATGGTCGCCAATCTCTCGGAAGCGGCCGCAGAAGCGATTGGCGCCAACGGGCTGCTGGCCAAGGTGGGTTCCTATTACCATGATGTGGGGAAGATGAAACGTCCCGCCTTTTTCGTGGAGAATCAACTGAATCAGGAAAATCCCCACGACAAAATCTCTCCTTACCTGAGCAAGACGATCATTCTGGCTCATCCGTACGACGGAGTAAAGATGCTCAAGGAAGCAGGGATTCCGAAGGTCATCCAGGATTTTGCGGAGCAACACCACGGCACCACATTGCTGAAGTATTTTTATCACAAGGCCAAGCAGATGGCAGATGGTTCGGAGGTGCTGGAGGAGGATTACCGTTATCCGGGGCCAAAAGCGCAGACACGCGAGACGGCGATTGTCGGAATATGCGATTCGGTGGAAGCGGCGGTACGTTCGATGACCAAGCTGGATCCCGGGCGGATTGAGCAACTGGTGCGCAAGATCATCAAGGAACGTCTCGATGACGGCCAGTTTGACGAGTGTGATTTGACCCTCAAAGATTTGGAGCGCGTGGCGGAAGCCATTTGTGAACGGCTAAACGGTGTGTTTCACCCGCGGATTGAGTATCCGGAAATGCAGAAGGAGCGGAAAAAAGCGTGAGTGTCCAAGTCTTTATCGAGAATGTGCAGACGGAGGTGCCGGTGGGCCCGGAGATGCATCGCCTGATCGAGCGGGTGATTGCCGCCGCGGCGGAGCAGGAGCGCCTTTCATCCGGCGAAGTGTCCATCTTGCTTGTGGATGATCGGGAAATCCAGCGATACAATGCCCGGTACCGCGGGGTGGATCAACCCACGGATGTGCTTTCCTTCAGCATGCTGGAGGGCGACAGTTTACCGGACCAAGGGATTCCGCTCTTGCTCGGCGACATTCTCATCTCGATGCCGCGCGCCGTATCGCAGGCTGCAGAGTATGGCCATTCCCTGGAAAGGGAATTGGGCTTTCTGGTCGTGCACGGTTTTTTGCATCTGCTGGGATATGACCATGACACGCCGGAGGCGGAGCGGGAAATGTTTGCCAGGCAGGAGAGCGTGTTGACCCGGCTCGGTTTGTTCCGTTGAAGGAAGGCGGTCGCCTTGTGCGGGAGGGCTTGCGATGAAGGAACTGCTCAACGTTGTGAAGAGTTTTGAGTATGCCTTGAGCGGGCTACGTCATGCTTTCCGGCATGAGCGGAATATGAAAGTGCACCTGTTTATGGCCATCCTGGTCCTCATCTGTGGATTGTGGCTGCAGATCGACAAGTGGAAAGTATTGATGGTGCTTGTGGCCATCGTGTTTGTGATTTTTGCCGAGCTGATGAATACGGCGATTGAAAATGTGGTAGATCTCTTGACAGAGGAACACCGCAAGAAGGCCAAAGTGGCCAAGGATGTGGCCGCGGGTGCGGTGCTTGTGGCAGCCGGGTTTGCGGTGATCGCCGGCGCTCTCGTCTTTGCCGAACCGCTGCTGGCTCTCGAGCCGTTTTTCATCCTCGGACTGGCGTTGGTCTTTCTCGTCACCTTGATGTTTCAGGTGTGGGCGGAAAGGCGGCATGAAGCGTGGATTCCCAGCCTCCTGGCCAGCCTGATCAGTGCCGCCGCCCTGCAGTCCGGCTTGTATTTTTCGGAAAACTGGTGGCTGTGCATCTGGTTCTTGGCGGTATCCGTTACAGGACTTCTGGCGCATTTCTTGTTTGGTGTCCGTTTCCGGCCGATTCTTTTGGGGGCGTTGATCGGGCTCATCGTGGCATGTCTGGCTTATCAGTTTTCGGTGCACGGCTGAAAAAAGGCTGGGTGCTGTTGAAAGGATGAAGGATTGATGGCAGAAAAGGAAAGGAAGCCACAGTGATGCAGGAGGCTCGGTTGTTGTATGCCGCCCGCGAGGCGATGGGGCATGCCCATGTGCCGTATTCCGGTTTTCGCGTTGGGGCAGCCGTTTTGTGCCGTGACGGGTCCATTGTGACAGGTTGTAACGTGGAGAACGCGTCGTATGGCCTGAGCATGTGTGCGGAACGAGTGGCCATTTTCCGGGCGATCGCGGAGGGGAAACGCCAATTTCTGAAGTTGGCCGTGGTTGCCGATGCCCCGGAACCGGTCTCGCCATGCGGTGCCTGCCGGCAGGTGATGGCAGAGTTTTTCCCGGACGAGGCGCTTGTGGTTCTGGGAAACACGCAAGGAAACAGCACGCAGGTGAAAATGTCGGAGCTGCTTCCCCGTCCCTTTAGCGCATCCAGTTTTTTGAAAGGGGATATTTCGACATGAACGATTCGCCGTTCAAATCCGGTTTTGCCGCCTTGATCGGCCGCCCCAATGTGGGGAAATCGACGTTGATGAACCAGGTGCTGGGACAGAAGGTGGCCATTACGTCAGACAAGCCACAGACGACCCGGAATCGCATTCACGGTGTTTATACGTCCGCCGAGGGGCAGATCATTTTTATCGACACCCCGGGGATTCACAAGCCGCATCACAAGCTGGGCGACTATATGATGCAAGTGGTCAGAAGTACACTGTCGGAAGTGGACGTGATCCTCTTCCTGACCGATGTGACGCAATCCCTCGGCGCCGGTGAACGGTTTGTCATCCGGCTGTTGGAGCAAGTGAACACACCGGTTTTCCTCATCCTGAATAAAATTGATCAGGTTCATCCGGATGACCTCTTGCCGGTGATCGATCGTTACAGGCAGCTTTACGACTTTGCGGAAGTGATCCCGGTATCTGCACTGTACGGGAACAACGTTTCCACCCTGATCCAGTCGATTCTTCGCATCCTGCCGGAGGGGCCGATGTATTACCCTCCGGATCAGACGACCGATCACCCGGAAACCTTTATCGTGGCGGAATTGATCCGGGAAAAGATCCTGCATCTGACGCATGAAGAGGTGCCTCATTCCGTGGCTGTCGTGATCGAGGAGATGACCCGGCGGGAGGAAGGTGTGGTGTACATTCACGCGGTCATCTACACAGAACGGCAATCGCAAAAAGGCATTCTGATCGGAAAGCAGGGGCAGATGCTCAAAAGGGTGGGTCAAATGGCTCGCCAAGAAATTGAAGCGTTATTTGGTTCCAAGGTGTTTCTCGACCTTTGGGTCAAGGTCAAAGAGGATTGGCGCAATCGCGACCTGATGCTGAGAAACTTCGGTTATCAGATGGACAAGAAGTAGTCGGTTCGATCGGAAACATCTTCTTGGCATGATGACGCGTCCCCAGGGTCAACCTATGAACAGGTTCCTAAGCGAAAGGATGGATCCAGTTGCGGGATTTATCATGGCAGTTTTTTACCTTGACAGGAAGTGTGGACGCCTATCTGCTCTACAAGGATTACGTTCGCCTGGAGACGGAACAGCAGGAAGACAACGCGAACCCTTTGAGCAGTGAAGACACGTTTGGGGACAACGTACATTGAAGCTCATTCCCTTTCCAGCCTCTCCCGTTTGCAGTATACTGGGGTTGTACAGACGAGGAGAGGATTTTTATGCTTCACCAGACCGAGGGCTTGGTGTTGCGATGCCAGAATTACGGCGAGTCCCACAAGATTCTCACCCTGATCACTCCGCAGGGAAAGTTGTCCCTGATGGCCCGGGGGGCGCGCAAGCCGAAGAGCCGGCTGGCAGCCGTGTCGCAGCCGCTGGTTCAGGGCATGTACGTCTACTTTCACCGGGGAGTACGGGGCACGATGGGCACCCTAAACCAGGGCGAGGTGATCCATCATTTCTATCGCGCTTTTGAAACCAGCCTGCTCAGGCAGGCGTATGCCATGTATTTTCTGGAGTGTATGGACCGGTTGAGCGATGAGGAGAGTCCATCGCAGGGGATGTACCCCTTTTTGCTGAATACGCTGCAATTGCTGGAATCGGGAAGAGATGCGCAGGTGTTGAAAATCATTTTCGACCTGAGGGTGCTGGCGGCATCCGGATACCGCCCGGTATGGGAGCGGTGTCAACATTGCTCGCGGGAATACGGGCCCTTTTTGGTCAGTGTTCGCTATGGGGGCCTCTTGTGCGCCGACTGCCGCGAGCAGGATGGGCAAGCACAGGCTGTATCGGAGACGGTGGTCAAGCTATTGCGCTTGTTTCAGGAGATTCCTCTTTTGCGCTTGGGTCAGGTGAGGCTGCGGGAGGAGACGACAAATCAGCTCAGCCGGATCACGCAGCTTTTTATGGAAGAATACCTTGATCTGCCGCTGAAATCTGCCGCTTTTTTGGCTCAGGTTCAGGAGTGGGAAGGCGTTTGACAGTCTGGCGGCCTTCTGTTATATTCCTCTTGAAAAGAAAAGGCCGTATGAGGGTGTGGCGGAGCAAGACCGCGGATGGACACTCTCGTCCCTGACATGTGAGGGCACGGGAGTGTTTCTTTTGGTTGCATAAGATTCTGAAAAGGCGGGGGAATGTACCTGTGAATTTTCAGCAAATCGTATTGCGGTTGCAGCAGTTTTGGGGGGAGAGGGGTTGTATCCTTGTCCAGCCCTATGATACGGAAAAAGGTGCGGGGACGATGAACCCGATGACCTTTTTGCGGACCATTGGGCCGGAGCCGTGGAACGTGGCTTATGTGGAACCGTCACGGCGGCCGACGGACGGCCGTTACGGCGAAAACCCCAACCGGTTGTACCAACATCACCAGTTTCAGGTGATTATGAAACCCTCCCCGGATGACATACAGGAGATTTACCTGGAAAGCCTTCGGCAGCTCGGCATTGAGCCTTTGGAGCATGACATCCGCTTTGTCGAGGACAACTGGGAATCCCCGACGCTGGGGGCGTCAGGCCTCGGGTGGGAAGTCTGGCTTGACGGGATGGAGATCACGCAGTTTACCTATTTCCAACAGGTTGGCGGCCTGGAGGCCAATCCGATCAGCGTCGAGATCACCTATGGGCTGGAACGCCTCGCCTCTTTTATCCAGGAAAAGGATAATGTGTTTGACATTGTCTGGGTAGACGACATTACATATGGGGACATTTTCCTCCAACCGGAGTATGAGCATTCCAAGTACACCTTTGAAGTGGCGGACGGAAAATTGTTGATGAACCTCTTTCAGATGTACGAGTCGGAAGCCAAGCGGGCCCTTGAGGCAGAACTGGTGTTTCCGGCTTATGACTGGGTGCTGAAGTGTTCGCATACCTTTAACCTCCTGGACGCACAGGGTGCCATCAGCGTGACAGAACGCACCGGGTATATCTCCCGGGTGCGCATGCTCGCCCGGGAATGCGCGCTAGCCTACTTGCGGGAGCGGGAGCGGCTCGGGTTTCCGTTGTTAAAAGGGGGCAAGCAGAATGGGTAAACAGGACTTTCTCTTGGAGATTGGAATGGAAGAAATGCCGGCAGGAGTGATACCGGGGGCGATCCGGCAACTGGAGGAAAAAATGGCTTCCTGGCTGGCCGAACAGCGCATTGCCTATGGAGGGCTGGAGCGTTTTGCAACCCCCCGGCGGCTGGCGATCCTGGTGCGGGATATCGCGGAGAAACAGGAAGATTTGCACCAGGAGATCAAGGGGCCTGCACGGGCGATTGCGGTGGATGAGGCCGGGGCGTGGACCAAGGCGGCGCTCGGTTTCGCCCGAAGCCAAGGCGTGGCTCCCGAGCAGCTGGTTTTCCGGGAGGTAGGCGGGGCCAGCTATGTGTTTGCGATCAAGGACACACCAGGCCTTAAAACCAAACAACTGCTTATGGAAGCGTTGCCGGGACTGATCACGGGGTTGCATTTTCCCAAGCAGATGCGTTGGGGAGAAGAGAAGCTCCGTTACATTCGTCCGATCCGCTGGTTGGTGGCGCTGTTGGGTGACGAGGTGATTCCGGTTGAGGTGGCCGGCGTGCCTTCCGATCGGGTGACGCGAGGCCACCGTTTCCTCGGACAGCCTGTGAGCCTGCGCCATGCCGCGGAATATGCGGAACGCCTCAAGGAACAACGGGTGATTGCCAGTGCAGAGGAACGGCGGACGCTTATCTTGGAGCAAGTGGAACGGCTGAAGCGGGAAAAAGGCTGGATGATTCCGATTGACGAGGATTTGCTGGAGGAGATCGTTCATCTCGTGGAATTTCCGACAGTCCTTTATGGTTCCTTTGATCCGGCATTCCTCGCGCTTCCGGCGGAAGTATTGATCACGTCGATGCGCGAGCATCAGCGGTATTTTCCTGTGACGGAAGCCTCTGGCCGCCTGCTTCCCTATTTTGTGACGGTACGAAACGGCGACGACCGACATCTTGATGTGGTGCGCAAAGGCAACGAAAAAGTGTTGCGCGCACGGTTGTCGGATGCCCGCTTCTTTTATGAAGAGGATCAGAAGATGCCGATCGACAAGGCGGTCTCCAGGCTGGAACAGGTGATTTTTCAAGAGGGGCTGGGGACGATCGGGGACAAACTTCGCCGCCTGCGGCATATCGCGCTGGCGTTGGCCCCTCATTTTGGCATCGGTGAAAAAAGCCTGTCACACCTTGTGCGGGCGGCAGAAATTTGCAAGTTTGATCTGGTCACCCAGATGGTCTATGAATTCCCTGAACTGGAAGGCGTGATGGGGCGCGTTTATGCCCGCCTGGCCGGTGAAGCGGATGAGGTGGCGGAGGCAGTGTTTGAACATCACCTGCCGCGCCATGCCGGCGATCTGTTGCCGACGCAACCGATCGCCACGGTGTTAAGCCTGGCGGACAAACTGGATACGCTGGTCGGATTCTTTTCTCTCGGAATGATTCCGACAGGTTCGCAAGATCCTTATGCTCTCCGGCGGCAGGCGAACGGGGTCGTGCAAATGCTTGTCGGCGGCGCTGCGGCACTGACTGTGGAGGAGCTTTTGCAGCCGGTTTTTGAAGCGTACCAGGAACATCAGGGGCTAAGCCGCCCGGCCGGTCAATTGGTTGAGGAATTGCGGGACTTTTTGTTTCAGCGTTTGAAATACTTGTTGCAAGAGGAGCGCGTGCGGCATGATTGTATTGAAGCCGTGTTCGCTTCCACGCAACATGTACTGGCCGTCATGGCCGAGCGGGCGCGCGTGCTCAACGAGATGGTAGAGCGTGCGGAATCCAAGGCCATCTTTGAGGCCTTCACACGGGTCAACAACCTGGCTGGCAAAGCGAAGGATGCCGTTCTCATCGCCCATCAGCTGACGGAAAAGGCCGAACAGCGGCTGTATGAAGCCTGGCAAAAGGTGCGGGATGAATGGGGAACCATCGCGCCAATGGATGCGCGGAAACAACTGTCGGTGCTTGCGGAGCTTGCCGAACCGATTCATCACTTCTTCCAAGAGGTGATGGTCATGGTGGAAGATGAGGAGGTGCGCGCCAACCGTTTGGCCCTGCTCAAGCGAATCCGCGATTTGACCAGCCAGTATGCCGATTTCAGCAAACTGATGATCTAGCGTTTTCATTGATCCGTGAAAGGGGGCGGTGGACATCGAACTGAGCAAACGTCAGGAAAAAATCCTGGAAATCGTCAAAAACAAGGGGCCGATTACGGGCGAGCAGATTGCCGAAGCGCTTCAATTGACGCGGGCAACCTTGCGCCCTGACCTTGCGATTTTGACGATGGCCGGTTATCTGGACGCCCGTCCGCGCGTCGGTTATTTTTACGTCGGGAAAAACGGCAACCCGATCATTGTCGAAGAGATGCGGAAAATGCGAGTGGGCGATTACAAGGCCGTTCCAGTGATGGTGGATGAAACCACCTCTGTATATGAAGCGATTGTGACGATGTTTGTCCAGGATGTCGGCACGCTCTTTGTCACCAAAAAGGATGGCAACCTGGCGGGAGTGGTTTCACGCAAAGATCTGTTGCGCAGCGCGATGGGCAAGCAACCGCTGGAAGAAATTCCCGTCAGCATCATCATGACCCGAATGCCCAATCTGGTCACTTGTACACCAGAAGAAACCCTTCACGATGCGGCCAGGAAATTGATCGAAAACCAGGTGGACGCCCTGCCAGTCGTTAAAAAGGTCGAAACCAAAGAGGGGAAAGAAAGGCTGGAAGTGATCGGGCGGATCACGAAAACCACGATTACGCGCGCTTTTGTCGAACTGGGCCAGGATAAGTCTGTGTAGGAGGAATGGATATGGCTGCGAGTGAAACCGTGGTATATGTGCTTTCTGATTCGGTCGGTGAAACCGCCGAACTGGTGGTGCGTGCCGCGCTGAGGCAATTTGAGCACGGACAAGTGACCATCCGACGGATCCCCTATGTGGAGGATTTGGCGACGATAGAGGAAATGGTGCATTCGGCAAAGGAAAACAATGCCATCATCGTCTTTACGCTGGTGCTCCCGGAGCATCGCCGGTTTTTGCTGGAAAAGGCCAATGAGCTTGGTGTTTTGACCGTGGACATCATGGGGCCGATGATCCGCGTTTTTGAGGAGAAGTTGCAGCAGGCTCCCAAACTGCAACCCGGACTGGCCCATCAACTGGATGAAGAGTATTTCCGGCGGGTAGAGGCGATTGAATTTGCCGTCAAGTACGACGATGGACGGGATTCGCGCGGCATCCTCCGTGCCGATGTCGTCCTGATCGGCGTCTCGCGCACTTCCAAGACGCCGTTGTCCATGTATCTCGCCCACAAACGGTACAAAGTGGCCAACGTTCCTTTAATTCCCGAAGTGGAACCGCCGGAAGAATTGTTTCAGATTCCGCCTCATCAATGCATCGGCCTGACCATCAAACCGGAGCAACTGGTCCGGATTCGCAGTGAGCGGCTCAAGTCGCTCGGCCTGACTTCCACGGCCAACTATGCCAATCCGGAACGCATCGCACAGGAGCTGGCTTATGCTAATGAAATCATGAAACGGATCGGGTGCAAGGTGATTGACGTATCGAACAAGGCTGTAGAGGAAACCGCCAATTTGATTTTGGACATGTTGCGGCAGGGTTCCTCTGGCCGGTAGACGGGCTTGTTTTTTAAGAATATGGAGGATTTTTTTATTTCTTCACGTATATAATAGTAAAGGCCGATTTTGGAAGATGGGGTTTGGACAATTTTTCACCTTTCGAATATGCGCGAGCAGGGAGGAAAAACTCGATTTTTGTAGAATAAAGTAATCAGTCGAAAGGTGAAGGGAATGGCGCGGATGATCCCTGAGTCATTGATCGAAGAGGTCCGCAACCGGTTCGACATCGTGGAAGTGGTGGGAAGGTACGTCCAACTGCGGAAAAGCGGACGAAACTACTTCGGGTTATGTCCGTTCCATTCGGAGAAAACACCCTCCTTTTCTGTCTCTCCGGAAAAACAAATTTTTCATTGTTTTGGCTGCGGCAAAGGAGGAAACCTGTTTGCCTTTATCCAGGAAATAGAGGGAATGACGTTCGTGGAGGCTGTCCGCTTCCTGGCGCAGGAGGCAGGCGTGGACATGCCTCAGGACGAGCAGGATTCCCGGGGAGAAAGCGGGGAGAAGGCGAAGCTCATTGAGGCTTACGCGTGGGCAGCCAGGATGTACCAGTATCTGTTGTATCATCCCCACTATGGGGCAGCAGTCCGGAACTATTTGCGTCAGCGAGGTGTGAACGAGGAGACCGCCCGAACCTTCCAATTGGGCTATGCGCCAGCAAATTGGGATGTGTTAGCCAGATTTCTTCAGAAAAAGGGGTTTTCTCCCGAGATTCTGGTGAAGGGAGGTTTACTTTCAGAGGCAAAAGGACAAAAAAGATACTATGACAAATTTCGGGACCGTCTGATCATCCCTATTTTTGACCTGCGTGGCCGGGTGATTGCCTTTGGGGGTCGTCTCATGCGAGAGGCGGCGAACCAGCCGAAATACCTGAACAGCCCTGAGAGCTCGCTTTTTTCCAAAAGCCGTGTCCTGTTTCATCTGCACCGGGCCCGGCAGGCGATCCGGGAGCAAGATGAAGTGATCATCATGGAAGGATATATGGATGTGATGGCCGCCGTTCAGCATGGGATCCAAAATGTCGTTGCCACGTTGGGGACGACGCTGACTCCCGAGCATGCGCGCATCTTGCGGCGCCATGCAGAAAAGGTGATCCTCTGCTATGATGCGGACCGTGCTGGGCAGGAAGCCTCCTTGCGCGGGATTGATGTGTTGCGGGAGGCCGGTTGCATCGTCAGGGTCGCTGAAATCCCGCAAGGCAAGGATCCGGATCAGTATATCCGGGAAAACGGACGGGAAGCGTTTCTTTACAACGTGCTCGGCAATGCGTTGCCTGTGGTGCAGTACCGCCTGAAGCAGCTCCGTCGCCGATTTGACCTCTCCGATGAAGAGTCGCGCCTGCGTTACGTGCAGGCGGCGTTAGAGGTGATCACCGAACTGCCTTTTGCGATTGAACGCGATCACTATTTGCGGGAGCTCGCGGCCGAATTCCATCTTTCGTTGGATGCGTTGAAGATGGAACAGCGGCGGATATACCATCGGCGGAAGAGGGAAGCAGCCAAACGGGACATTTGGGATAAAGTGGATGGCGCAGGAAATACTAGTACAAAAACTGGCACAAAACATCTGATCGCATCCGCGAAACGGGTTCCTGCCTACTATGCGGCAGAACGAAAATTGCTGGCCTGGATGATGAGGGACGAACAGGTCGTCCAGTTCGCCCAACAGGAGATCGGAAGCCAGTTCAACGAAGAGGAACATGCTGTGCTGGCGGCATATTTGTATGCCTATTATGAACGTACCCGGGAGATGGATGTCAGCCGGTTTATCCATACGCTAACCGATGTGCGGCTGGTGGAGCTGGCCAGTGAATTGGCCATGATGGAAATGGAAGGGGACGCCTCGCCCCAAGAGCTTATCGATTATGTAAAAGAGATCAAAAGCTATCCGAAATGGATCGAATTTGAAGAGAAGAGAGAAGAGATCCAGAAAGCAGAGCGATTGGGTGACACGAAGCGGGCGCTGGAATTGGCTCAACAGTTGATCCAACTGAAAAAAGAATTGAGCGGTCAACGCCCCGCAGTCCGCCATACGACCATGTGAACGATCGAATGATGCGAGTGGCCGAGTAGATGGAAGGAGGGTTTTACGTGGAGAAGACGAAAGAACAGACAAAAGATGAGCAAAATCAAGAAATGACCCTTGAACAGGCGAAAGCGCAACTGCTGGAAACCGCCAAGAAGCGCGGGATGATCACCTATCAGGAAATCATGGAGCGCCTGTCCCCCTTTGACCAAGAGCCGGAACAGATTGATGAGTTTTTTGAGCAGCTCAGTGAACAGGGGATTGAGGTGCTCAACGAATCAGACGAAGATTTGGACGTGCCGGAATTGGATCCGGATCTTGACGCGGATGTGGATCATCATGAAGACTACATGGTTGACGATGACTTGCTCATTCCGCCTGGCGTGAAAATCAATGACCCTGTCCGGATGTACTTGAAAGAGATTGGCCGCGTGCCGCTGTTGTCCGCCGAAGAAGAGATCGAACTGGCCAAACGGATTGAGCAAGGCGATCAAGAAGCCAAAAAGCGGCTGGCAGAGGCGAACCTCAGATTGGTTGTCAGCATCGCCAAAAGATATGTGGGTCGCGGGATGTTGTTTCTCGACCTGATTCAAGAAGGAAACATGGGGCTGCTGAAAGCGGTCGAGAAATTTGATTACCGGAAAGGCTACAAATTCAGCACCTACGCAACCTGGTGGATCCGTCAAGCGATTACGCGGGCCATCGCCGATCAGGCACGGACCATCCGCATCCCGGTCCACATGGTGGAGACCATCAACAAGCTGATTCGCGTGTCCCGGCAGCTGTTGCAGGAACTGGGACGTGAACCGACGGCCGAAGAGATCGCCAAGGAAATGGATCTGACCCCGGAAAAGGTGCGGGAAATCATCAAAATTGCTCAGGAACCTGTTTCCCTCGAGACGCCGATTGGCGAAGAGGACGATTCCCACCTTGGCGATTTTATTGAGGATCAGGATGCCTTGGCGCCATCCGATGCTGCCGCTTATGAGCTGCTCAAGGAGCAGCTGAAGGATGTTCTGGATACGTTGACGGAACGAGAAGAAAATGTCTTGCGCTTGCGTTTTGGTCTGGATGACGGCCGGACCAGAACCTTGGAGGAGGTTGGCCAGGTTTTCGGCGTGACGCGTGAGCGGATCCGCCAGATTGAAGCCAAGGCATTGCGCAAGCTGCGTCACCCAAGCCGGAGCAAGCGGTTAAAAGACTTTTTGGAGTAAGGAGAACTCACGGTCAGTGAGTTCTTTTCTTTGCTATCATTTTACATGCTCCTGAAACCAAATGCAAACACATTTCAGGACGTGTATGCGAACATTTGAAAAAATTCAGGTGAAAGCGCCTGTTTTCACCTGAATTTCACCTGAATTCTTCAATGGAATGGTGAAAATGAAAATCAAAATCCATCAGGAGCGAAAACACCCGCTGCTCTCCCGCCGCCTGTGCCGGATTGCCACCCAGATTCCGACGGGTGTGCCTTTTGCCGATGTGGGTACCGATCATGCTTACTTGCCCATTTCCTTGGTGCAAAGCGGACATTGTCCTCAAGCCGTCGCGGTCGAAGTGAGAGAAGGTCCGTATCAACGTGCCCTTCAGGCTGTACAGGAAGCCGGCCTGTCGGATCGCATCGCGGTGCGGCTGGGAGACGGTCTTGAGCCGCTGGCTGCCGGCGAGGTGCACAGCGTCGTTCTTGCCGGGATGGGCGGGGATCTGATCCGGCGCCTCCTGACCGCCGATCCGGAGAAGACCGTTTCCTTTCAGCGGCTCATTCTGCAGCCGAACATGGCCTCGCATCTCGTGCGAAAGGCGCTCCTTGATCAAGGTTGGAAACTCTGCGAGGAGCAGCTCGTCTTGGATGGGGATCATCTCTATGAGATCCTCACATACGAACAGGGAACGGAAGACAGCTATCAGGCCGCTGTGCAATCTTTGTGCCACATGCGCGATTTGGCTTTTTTGAAGGAGGATTGGTTCCTCCTGTATCTTCTCGGGCCCAGGCTGTTGATGAAGGAATGTCTGCAGGAGACGCGCAAGCTACAGCGAGGGTCACTCGTCTTTCGCCGGATTGCGTATGAGACCGACAAGCGGCGGCGGATTCTCCAAGGATTGAGTCAAGCCCGCACGTTCCAGCAGGAAAAGGTGAGCCGGGTGAAGGAAGAACTCAGACAATTGGAGGTGCTGTCCAGGTGTATGCACATGCTCAGACAGTGATCCAGCTGGTGGAAAAGCTGGCGCCCAAATCCTTGGCGATGGAAGGGGACGAAAAGCGCATAGGATTGCAGGTCGGGACGCTTCAGAAAGAAGCCAGGCGGGTCATGGTGGCGCTGGATGTGCTGGAATCTGTCGTTGATGAGGCGATTGCGAAGAAGGTGGACCTGATCATCGCTCATCATGCGGTGATCTTCCGGCCGTTGCGCCACCTGAGGACAGACCTGCCGCAAGGGCGGCTGCTTGAAAAGTGCCTCAAACACGACATCAGCATCTACGTAGCGCACACCAATCTGGATCTGGCGGACGGCGGTCTGAACGACTGGCTGGCTTCCTCGTTGGAATTACAGGATACGGAAGTTCTCATCCCCTTGGCAAGTGAACGGCTGAAGAAGATTGTGGTATTCATTCCGGAAGATCATGTCGAGCCGGTCATGCAGGCGATGTCTGAAGCCGGGGCCGGATGGATCGGCAATTACAGCCACTGCACGTTCCAAATCCCGGGTACGGGAACCTTTATGCCGCGTGAAGGGACCAATCCTTTTATCGGACAGCAAGGGACGTTGGAACGGGTCGCTGAGGTGCGCCTCGAGACGATTGTGCCGGAATCGATTCAGTCTTCGGTCATCCGGGCGATGCTTGACGCTCACCCTTATGAGGAAGTGGCCTACGATGTGTATCCGCTGGAACAACCAGGAAAAACGCGGGGACTTGGGCGCAAGGGACGGCTGGCGGCGCCGATGTCCCTGCGGGATTTTGCCCGTTTTGTGAAAGAAAAGTGGTCTCTGCCCGGCCTGCGCTATGTCGGACCGCCTGATTGCCTGATTGAAAAGGTCGGGGTGATTGGGGGAGACGGCAATTCCTTTGTTTCCCAGGCAGCCGGCCGGGGGATTGATGTCCTGGTTACCGGCGACATTTATTATCATACGGCGCATGATGCCCTTGCGATGGGCCTGTGTCTGGTGGATCCGGGGCATCATGTGGAACAGGTCATGAAGGGCCGTCTGGCCGAGTATTTGAAAAATCAGTTGTCCGGGAAATATCCGGATACCGAAATCCTGGTTTCAGAAATCAACACCGATCCGTTTGCTTATCTTTAGTCCCTTTTTCGTCTCTTGTTATGTCTGACACAATTCCTGTCAAGCGCCGGTGAGAATGCCATTTGAAAATGTCAAGCCACATTCGTCAAAGCATCGTTGGCGCTCATGGATGATGGGAGGCGGGCTTGTAAGGTATTCTTACAACGCCCGCCTTTTTGCTATGCACGATACCTGCCTAAATCCTTTCCTGGTCACTGAGCAATCAAATCAAGAATAAATGTTTGCTGACATCAAGTTGTCATATTGTCATTATTAAAATAAATACCAGAAAAAATCCGTTTGTCTTCGATAGGATACAAATATTGAGGAGCGAAAGTGATGAAGTCATCGGTTTTTGTTGCAGTGACAGGGACCAAGTATTATTTTGGAACGGAATTTATCAGGCCTGGCCAGCTCATACGTTTTCGGAAAGAACCTGATAATCCCCATGATCAGGAGGCAATCAAGGCGGAGATGATGCCTGTCGGAAAGATCGGATATGTTGCGAATAGTCCGCAAACCGTTCCTAAAGGATGCCGAAGTGCCGGGCGTATTTACGACACATTCGATGAGCATGTGTTCGGCGTTGTTCGTTTTGTTGTCAAAGATACGGTCATCGTGGAACTGGTTCATCATATCGAAGCGATCTGCGTAGTGAACATGGGTTTGAATGATCAATTCACATTTGGTTCCATGTCGCAAGAGATTTCTTGACCCACGCCAAGGATGACGTTTGTTTGATCAGTGGTTAGCAATATGTTATAATATTATGCGTCGTTTTGACAGGGGCAAGTGGTCCGGGCAACCGCCGGCTTAGGCAGGTCTGACAGACTGGCCGATGCCGGAGGAAAGTCCGAGCTCCACAGGGCAGGGTGCTGGTTAACAGCCAGTCGGCGCGAGCCGAAGGAAAGTGCCACAGAAATGGACCGCCGATGGGTACCTTCTGGTACCACAGGCAAGGGTGGAACCGTGAGGTAAGAGCTCACGAGAGAATATGGCGACATATTCTCTGGTAAACCCCACCCGGAGCAAGACCAGATAGGGGATCGAGACGCCTGTCGCGTCTAACCGTGGCCCGCGGTGATCCCGGGTTGGTCGCTTGAGGTGTGCAGCAATGCACATCCCAGATAGATGGTTGCCGCTCCAGACGTGCGAGGGATGATCGCTCATCCCGCTTGCAGCACTAGGAGTACAGAACTCGGCTTACAGGACCACTTGTCCAATACACATAGCGGCTTGACCAATACGTACTTCGATTCGATCAAAAGCGATCCGTCGTCCGGTATTGCGTGATCGTGAAAGGGAAGAAAAGCGCGCCGGCGGCGGATTTTTATTTCCAATCACTACATAGACATAAATGCAAACGACACAAAAATCACTACATAAATCGGTATTGTCCTCTTCGCGTTCAGAAAATATAATCAGGTACAAATTGATGCGCAGGATGTTTACCATGGCCATGGCGTTTGAAAAGAGAGGTGTGAGGTGAGAGCGATGGAAACCCTCGCGGCGATCAACCCCGCAACAGGCGAGACCCTGGATGAAATTCCCGTGACGCCGATTCAAGCCTGTGCCGGAATGGTGCAAGATGGCCGAAAGGCATTTGAAGCATGGCGCCAAGAACCGCTTTCCTCGCGAATTGAAGCGCTTCGGCGGTTGAGAGCGTATATAGTAGATCACCTGGACGAATTGGCGGATGTGATTGCCCGGGACACCGGCAAACCAAAAGTGGAAGCGCTGACAGCGGACATTCTGGTGGTGGCGGATGCGATTCATTATGTGGAAAAGCATGCCGCATCCATTCTCGCGCCGAAAAAGGTAAAGACCCCTCTGACCTTGATAGGTAAACGGTCCTATATTTCCTATCATCCGCGTGGGGTGGTGCTGGTCATCTCGCCGTGGAACTACCCGTTTCAGCTTGCGATGGTGCCGGTGATCAGCGCCTTGGCGGCCGGCAACAGTGTGATCCTCAAGCCGTCCGAAGTGACGCCGTTGGTGGGAAAAATGATCGAGGATCTGTTTCAAAAGGTGGATTTTCCGGATAAGGTGGTCCAGGTGGCCCACGGCGACGGACGGGTGGGGGCGGCGCTCGTCGCGACTGCGCCGGACTACATCTTTTTCACCGGCTCCGTGCGGACGGGAAAAATCATCCAGCAGGAGGCGGCCAAACGGCTGATTCCCACCACCTTGGAATTGGGCGGCAAGGACCCGATGATTGTGTTTGCCGATGCGCATTTGGAACGGGCCGCCAAGGGGGCGGTCTGGGGCGCCTTGACCAACAGCGGACAGGTGTGCATGTCGGTGGAGCGAATATACGTCGAAAAGCCGGTGTATGAGCGGTTCATTCATCTCTTGCGGCAGGAAGTGGAAGCCTTAAGCCAGGAGATGGACGCTGAGACGACCGATCTGGGTTCGATGACCTTTCCCAGACAGCTGGACATCGTCCGGGACCAGGTGGCGGAGGCGTTGTCCGGCGGCGCCCGGCTGGTCTGCGGACTGCCGCCCGAGCAGTGGAAGAAAGGCAAGGGGCTTCACGTCCAGCCAATGATCTTGACCGATCTTTCGCCTGAGATGAAGATCATGCGGGAGGAAACGTTCGGTCCCGTTCTCTGCGTCCTGCCCTTTGAGCGGGAAGAAGAGGTGATTCACTTGGCCAATGATTCCCCTTATGGACTGAATGCCAGCGTCTGGAGCGGCGACCTGGACAAAGCGCGGCGTGTGGCGGACGCCCTCGTATCCGGGGCCGTCGTCATCAACGATGTGATCGTCTCGGTTTCCAATCCCCATCTGCCCTTCGGAGGGGTCAAGGAAAGCGGAATCGGACGTTACCATGCCGAGATCGGGCTGCAGACGTTTTGCCATCAGAAGTCTATTGTTTTGGACAAGGGGAAAAGGAGATCAGAGGTTCATTGGTTTCCCTATCGCGGAAAGTGGGAGCCATTCCGTCAGTTGATCAAAAACCATTATGGAAGAAGAAAGAACTTGGCAGGGTTTGTCCGGGCATATCTTGATTTGCTCAAGCTGTCGAAATGAAACTGTATGCATCAAAGGTCATTCTTGGCAAGGAATGACCTTTTTCCCGTTCAACGATCGGCATAAAATGGAAGAAATCCACGGCCTATGATCTGATTCATGCGCGACAAGGAACGCTTGCTCAGCTTTGAGGAGCCGACCCGGTTCATTTTTTCCCATTCTGCCTTAAAGGAAGGCTGGGACAACCCGAACGTGTTCCAAATTTGTACCTTAAAACACAGCGATTCCACGATCAAGAAGCGGCAGGAGGTGGGAAGGGGATTACGGCTGTGCGTTAACCAACATGGTGAACGGATGGATGCGAGCGTGCCTGGTATCGATGTGCATGAGATCAACGTCCTGACCGTGATCGCCAGCGAGTCGTATGAACAGTTTGCCAGGCAACTGCAGAGTGAAATCGCCGAAACGCTGTCCGAACGTCCGCGGAAAGCCGACGTGGATTTCTTCTTGGATAAAGTTCTCACCAATGCCCGCGGGGAATCATTGCGCATTGACGAGAATTTGGCCAAAAAGCTCCACCGAACCTTTATCCGGCAGGGCTATGTGGATGACAATGACCAACTGACGGAGCAGTACTTTACGGCGGTGGAACAGCAACAAGTGGTGCTTCCCGAGGAATTGGACGTTATCAAGAGGCGTTGATCGAATTGGTGAAGACGATTTACGTCGCCGGAAAGGCCGGTTTGACAGAGGATGAACGGAGCAAAAATATTGAACAACTGAAGCCGAATCAAAACTTTTACAAGAAAGAGTTTCAGGATCTGTGGAACCAGATCAACAAAAAGACGGTGTACACGGTTCAGTTTGATTCGGAAGAACTCATCCGAAAATGCATTGATGCTTTGGATCAAAACTTGCACGTGCCATCCGTGCGTTACGCCATCAAGCATGGAGAATTGCATAAAATCGAGTCCAAGGAACAACTGGAACAGGGTGAAGCGTTTGTTACCCGGGAGACGCAGACGGAGTATGTTCACCAGGCCGCAACCTCGAAGATCAAGTACGAGCTGGTCGGCAAGCTGATGGACGAGACGCGATTGACACGAAAAACCATCGTAAAAATCCTAACCGGCATCAAATCGTCTACTTTTCACTTATTTCGGATTAACCCTGAAGAGTTTATCATTCGGGCCAAATTGCCACGCGGCTTCTTTATTCCCACACCGTTGGGAAATTACAACCCCGATTGGGCTATCGTGTTCAAAGAAGGGGAGGTCAAGACCATCTTTTTCATCGCCGAGACGAAAGGTTCGATGGAGTCATTGGAATTGCGTGAGGTAGAAAAGGCGAAGATCGAATGTGCCCGCAGGCATTTTGCAAAACTGAACACAGGCCGACTAAAATACGACGTTGTGAACAGCTACGAGAAGTTAATGGAGATTGTAAAATCCTCAATTCTTTAAACCATATTAAAAACAGGCGAGAATATGAAAGCGGATGATGTATAATAACCAATGAGGTGATTCGTGTGGCAAGAACATTTCCTGTTATCGTCGAACAGGATGAAAGTGGATATTTTACTGTAACATGCCCTGTCCTGTCAGGTTGTTACTCACAAGGAAAAACGCTTAAAGAAGCGATGGAAAATATAAAAGAGGCTATTGAGTTATGCCTGGAAGAACTCACTGAAGATGAGATTCCGGATACAAGCAACATACTTGTAAGCCAAGTGGTGGTATCTTGAGCCCGAGATTCCCTTTAGTTTCTGGTGCTAAGGATGATATCGAACTTCTGAAATCGTGATTGTGATACACTGGGAGAAAGAATGAACCATGGAGTGGGAACATGGCCGATCTGAAGCGTCCAATTACCGAGGCAAGCTATCTCACCGCCGAGAATGTGGAACGATACCGGGCGGTGATGCGCTTTTTTTACGAACAACACCAGCGCATGCGCTACCGGCTCACCCCGGAAGAGGTCGTTGAAGGGGTGAAGGCCAGCGGATACCTCACCGACTACACGCTTGAGCAGTGCCAGCAGGATTTGGAACAGTTGGAGGCGTGGAAAAACCTCACCGCCCAGCATGACGGGAGGCGCGTCAATACCATTGAAGAGTATCGCCGGAAGTCTTTTCGGTATCAGATGACCAAGTATGCGGTGGAAATTGAACGCATGGTGTCAGGCTTGGAGAACATTCGCGGCTTCGGCGGGTCGCTCGAGCCGACGCGACTGGAAAAGATCGCGGCGCTGCTCACCGAACTGAAAGAGGCGGCTGGGACTTTTCCACAGGGCAAGGCGCTGCCCCACTGGGAAGAGCTGTTGACGACATTTCGCCTGATGACGGAAAGTGCCGCTGACTACATCGCTCACTTGGAGAGCAGCCGCGTGGAAGAGTTGATGGCGACGGAATCGTTTCTCATTTACAAAGACTCGCTCACTCACTACTTGCGCAACTTTATGCAAGGACTGCAGCGGTATAGCCTTACCATTGAAGCGCTGCTCAAAGGCATGGATGCCACCGTCGTGGAGCGGTACATCCGGCAGGTCAGCCAGGAAGAGGCGGCCAAGCCCCAACTGGATGAACAAGAGTCGGCAGAGGAACGTCTTGAACGCTTGCGCGAGACGTGGGAATCGTTTGCCGGCTGGTTTTTGGGCAGGGGCAATCAGGAAAGTGAAGTGCGTGGCTTTGAACGGGCGACCAAAAATACGATTGCCAAAATCGTCCGGAGTGCGCTCCGCATCCAGGAGAGCAGGCGCTCCGGTGTCAGCCGCCAGCGGGAATTGGAGCATCTCGGGCGCTGGTTTTTTTCGCTCAAGGATATCGAGGAGGCGCACCAGTTGGCGGCGTATGCCTTCGGCTTGTACAAGACGCGCCACTTTCAAGGGAGCGACCCAGGCGAGACGGAATCACCCGACGCTTCGATGTGGGACGAGCCTCCGCAAGTGCGCGCGTTGACCTCGAAAAGCCGGCGCCGTCTGCGGGAAAATGCGACGTCCGCCGTCAGGAGCAGGCGGGGTGAGCAAGCGCAAAAACGGCTCGAGTGGTTGGAGCGGCGCCGTGAGGAAGAGCAGTTGATGAAGCAGTTTTTGGAACGGGGTGAAGTGGTGATGGAAGCATTGCCGCACCTTTCCCGCGTGGTATTTTCCCAGCTGCTCGTCTGGCTCGGACAATGTCTGGCCAGTCCAAGCCGGAGCATCCTGACCTCTGAAGGGATTCGCATTCAGCTTACCGTTCCGCCAGACAATGAACGGACTGTTGTCGTGACGGATGACGGCCAACTGGAGATGCCCAATTACCGGCTCCGTTTTTCACGTGGAATTGATGCTGACGAGCCAACTGCCGATAACGCAACAGAGAAGGTGGTCCTCCTTTGAACCGCAGCAAGCATGAAGAACGCATTCGGGAAGAACGCCGCACGTGCGCGCAAGCCCTTTTAAACCGGCCGTGGATTTCCAAACAACAGGATCCCGAATTGTTCCAACTGGTGAAAGCCCACTACGATTGGCTGCGCGATTGGTTTCAGGAATATGCGGGTTTTCCCCTTCTGTTGACGCGGACGTTTGTGAAGTTGGAAAAGGTGCCGGGGAAGGCGTACAACTGGATGGGGTTTGACACCTTTTCCCACCCGCGCGACTATGGCTTGTTCGTATATACGTTGTGGTACTTGGAGGGAAAGGGAGAGCACGAGCAGTTTCTGTTGAGTGAACTGGCCGAAACGTTGCGCGAAACCTTGCTGATGCAACAGGTTGAATTGGACTGGCGCATTTACCATCACCGCCTTTCGATGGCGCGGGCGTTGAAAAAACTGCGGGACTTGCAGGTGCTCATCGTCTTGGAAGGGGAGGAGAATGCGTGGGCCCAAAGCAGTGAACAAAACGTATTGTACGAATGTTCACCGCTTGCGCGGTATGTCGTGCGACGGTTTACGAATGACATCACGGCGCTGGAACGCCGGCCGGAAGCGCTGGGACAGGCGCAATATCCTGAAACAGAGGCCGGACGACGGGAACAACTGCGGCATCGCGTGTACCGCCGCCTGTTGCAGGAGCCGGTCGTGCTGGACAGAGAGTGGACTGAGGAAGAACGGGGTTACGTGTTGACACAACGGCGTTCGATCATGGACCATTTGCGCCAGATCGGATTGGAGGCGGTGCGGTACCGGGAAGGTCTGTATGTGACGTATCCAGAGGCGAGCGGTGATCTGACGCTTTTCCCGACGCCGCAAGGCATCTCCGATGTTTGCCTGTTGCTGGCCAGGGAAGTGCAGCGCCGACTTGTCGAGCCGGGCGATCCGCTGACGGTCCGCGAAGGGGGACGGGTGCCGCTCAGCTGGGCTGCGCTGGAACAGTTGCTGTACGATCTCAAAGAGCGCTTTGCTCCCTTTTGGAGCAAACAGCTGCGGGAGCAGACATCGAGCCAACTGGCCCGCCAAGTGGCTGAGCACTTGATCGAGTGGAAGCTGGCTGCCCCGCAGGAAGGTGGACTATGGCTTGAACCGGTGTTCGGACGTCTGTGCGGCGAGTATCCAGACGAAGCGAATGTTTCGGACGACAAGGATGATCGGGAGGGAACAGGATGACCCATCGCTGGCACCTTCATCGGGCAGGGGTCTTGAACTTTTGGTACTACGATGAAGCGGAGTTCTATTTTGCCGACGGACGCCTTATCTTGCGGGGCAGTAACGGTTCGGGCAAGTCTGTGACGATGCAAAGTTTTCTTCCACTCGTGCTGGACGGAGACAAGCGGCCGTGGCGGTTGGATCCGTTCGGGTCGCGCGACCGGAAAATCGAATATTACTTGCTGCTAGACGGTGAGCATCAGGAGCGGACCGCGTATTTGTGGCTGGAGTTTCGGTTGCCGGAGCCGGAACGCTTTCTCACTATCGGCATCGGGCTGAGGGCGCGCCAGACAGCGCACGCCGCGAGTTTTTGGGGATTTTCCGTGGAAGATAACCGGCGTATCGGTGTCGACTTGTTCCTCTATCGGCGCGACTACAGTGGCAGTGAAGAGGTGAAAGTGCCGCTGTCGCGATCTCAACTGGAGGAGGCGATCGGCGACGGCGGCCGTGTCGTGACGAGCACCGGAGAGTACAAGCGCTTGGTCAACCAATTGTTGTTTGGTTTTGAAGACGAGGCCGCTTATCAGGAACTGCTCGACTTGCTCATTCAGTTGCGCAGTCCGAAGTTATCCAAAGATTTTAAGCCGACCACGATTTACGACATCTTGACATCCGCTCTGCCAGCATTGGAAGAAAACGATCTGCGCCCGCTCTCAGAAGTGTTGGAGGATATGGACGAGATCAGTGACCGTCTGGATGAATTGCGCGTCCACCGCAAAGAGGCGCAAAAACTGGCTGAGGCATACCAAAAGTATAATGACTATCAGTTGTTTGTCGCAGCGCAAGCCGTGGAACAGGCACACAAGGTGTGGAAGAAAGAGGAGCTGGAGCGAGAGCAGCAAGAGGAGCGGCTTGTGGCGCTCGAACAACAGAAGGCCGAACTGGAGCAGGAGGAAGAACGGGAACGGATCCGGCTTCAGCAACTGGAGCGAGAACAGGATGTTCTCACCCACCATGAGGCGATTGGCAAGGAAAAAGAGCTGGAACGGTTAAAATCTGATTACGCGAGTAAAGAAGGCTTGCTGGCGCAAATCGAACGGCGGCGCGGGAATAACGAGAAGCACCTGGCAGAATGGACATCCTTGCAAGCACAGGCTGCACGGCAAAGCGAAGCTTTGGTTCTTGCACAAACGCAAGACATCGAAGAACTGAACGATTTGGCGCATGCGATCGCTTTTCCTTATAGCAGCAGTTACCATGACTTGTGGGAACAGGACATCCCGGAGCGAGAGCAGGTGAATTGGACGGCTTGGCGAAACGATCTCGAGGAACATGAACAGGAAGTCAAAGCGGCCTTGCGCCTCGCCCGCGAAGTGTCGCGACAGGAAGAAACGGTCAAGGAGTTGGAATACGAACTGGGTGAGACGAGCCGCAAGCGGGACGCACAGGAGCGGTTGGTGACGGAAAAAGAGCGGGAACTTTACGACAGCCTGGAAACCCAGCAGAACCGATTGTTTCAGTGGCGGGAACAGGTCAACGAATTGACGCTGACCGATCGTCAATTTCAGGAGATGTTGCATCGCTTAAGCCAATTTCCAGACGTTTCGTACGAACGCGTGCGCGAACCGCTGGCCGAAGCGTATGAACAGGCACTGCGCCGCCTCTTGCAAGAGGCGGCACAGCTGGAAGAGAACGAAAAGAGGCACCGGGAAAAATACGACGAATTGCAGGCGGAATGGCTCGATTGGCGAGATCGTAAAGAGCCGGAGCCGCCTGCGACGGAAGCCCGCCGCACGTCGCGCGCCCGGCGTCAAGCCGCAGGGGAAGGCGGAGCGCCGCTGTATGCGGTCTGCGCCTTTTATGACCATGTCGGGGAAGCGGAACGGGCGAGGCTGGAAGAATTGCTGGAACGCTCCGGCTTGCTCGATGCCTGGGTGTCGCCGGCGGGTACGTTGAGCGTGCGTGACGGCGAAGAAGATGTATGGCTCGTGCCGAACCCGCAATGGTTGGCGCACACGTTGGCCGATTGGCTGTATCCGACCCCGCCGGAGGACAGTCACCTGACGAGTGAACAGATTGACAACGTTTTGCGGACGATTGTCGTGGGGACGGAGGAGGTGCCTGAGACGGGTGTGGCTGTCGATCCGAGCGGGGCGTTTCGTCTGGGGCCGCTTTACGGAAAAGCCCGGAGCAAGGAACGGGCGGAATATATCGGCAAGGAAACGCGCGAGCAGACGCGGATGCGGGAGATGAAACGGCTCGAGGATGCGATGGCCGAGGAGCAAGAGGCGCTGCAAAAATGCCGGGAACAGATCGCCCGCTGCAAAGAGGCGCGGCAAAGGCTGGATGAGGAGCGCGAAGCGTTTCCGGCGGACGATGAACTGCAGGCCAAAGCGCTTGCGTGGCAAGATGCGCGGCGGGAACTGACATATGCGCAGGAACTCGTCAGGCGCGCTGACCAAAAATACCAGCAGGCAGCCGACGGCTTGCGGAAACTGCGCAGCGAGCTGCTTGAGAAGGTGCGAAAGCGTTCGCTGCCGGCGCGTGAGAACGAATTGGAGCGTGTCCATGAACAGGTGCGGCTTTATGAGCGTGTGCTCGGAAGTTTACAAAGGTCCTGGGAGGACTATTGGAACGAACAGGACAAATGGCGCCGAGCGGCCGATGAGGCGGAGCGGCTTCGCGTGCAATTGGAAGAAGACGAAGCAAACTGGCTTGAGGTGAAGGGGGAGCTGAACGTTCTCCGTCACGAAATCGGCACGGTGGAGCGGTTGTTGGACGAGTTGGGGTTGCTCGATATTCACAGGCGATTGGCTGAACTGCGTCAGTCCATTCAGCAGATACACGTTGCGAAAGAAAAGCGGGAAAGGGCCTTTCGCGAGTTGGCGCGGCAATTGGGCGAAGCGTCCAATCAGGCGCAGCAGCAACGGGAGCAGGCAGAAGCGGCCGCGCACCGATTAACCGTTGTGATTGCAAGCTATGTCAGGGAATGGAAGAGGGGGTTGGTCAGCGCCTTCCGGGAAGCGGATCTCCCGGCAGACGACCAGGAGGCGATCGTCGCCCATTGCCGCACGGTGACGCGTGCATTGCGGGATGCGTATGCCAATCTCACGCAAGAACAGTTGAGCAACCGGGTGTTGGAGGCCTTTAACAGCACACGCCAAGTGCTGCACGATTATGTACCGGAAGCCGAGCTTGGCGACCGGATCATCATCCAGTTTTGCCGCGACCGCCAGCATCCGCAATCACCCGAGTCGCTGCTTTTGGAACTGAGCGAACAGGAGCGCGAACAAGAGTTGCTGCTGAAGGAAAAAGACCGGGAGTTGTACGAGCAAGTGCTCATTCACAGCGTGGGGCGGGCCATCCGTGAGAAAATTTACCGCGCGGAAGCATGGGTAGAGCGGATGAACGACTTGATGAAACGCCGGAAAACGTCGAGCGGCCTGCGGTTGCGTTTGCGGTGGGAACCACGTCCGGCGCAAAATGAGGAGGAGATGGACACGGCCGAACTGGTCAAGTTGTTGCGCACCGATGCGGGCCTGTTGCGGGAAGAGCAGTTTGAACGGATGGTGACGCACTTTCGTTCGCGCGTCAATTGGGCGCGGCGGGAAGCGGAAGAGCGCGATACCCTCAGGGAGTGGATTTACCGCATTCTCGATTACCGCCATTGGTTCCGTTTTACGCTGTACTATGAAAAGGGAGGGCACAGTTGGAAAGAGTTGACCGATGCCCGCTTTAACGTCCTGAGCGGCGGTGAGAAGGCGATGGCGATGTATATCCCGCTGTTTGCCGCCACCTATTCCCGCTACATGAGTTCGCGTGAGCAATCCCCGAAAATCATCTGCCTTGACGAAGCGTTTGCCGGCGTTGATGAAGCCAATTTGCGTGACATGTTCGAGCTGTTGACGGATATGGGCTTTGACTACATGATGACGAGTCAAGTGTTGTGGGGATGTTACGACACGGTGCCGAATTTGTCGATTTACGAACTGCTTCGACCACAGGATGCCGATTTTGTCACCCTCATCCGCTTTCACTGGGATGGGAAACGACGTCGGATGATCGGCCAAGAAGACTGGAAAGAGGAGCTGCTCGAAGCGTGACGATGGCAGAGGAATGGCGTCGGTTGTTCGCCCACCCGGTGTATGAGCGGTTATTCCGGCGAGTGCGGGCGCGTTATGAACGACTGGAACGCGTGGGAGGAACGGTGCAACTCACCTTGCGGGACGAGGCGGAACGGGAAGTGCTGGCCGGTTTGCTGGGCCGTGATTTACGGGGGATGAAGACGGTCACTGTCTCTTTGGCTGAACTCGACCGCATTTTGCACAACAGCCGTGTCGGGCTGCGGTTGCCGGAGTTTTTGGAGCGTTATTTTGCAGAACCCCTCGTGCTCCGTTCCGAACAGGAGAGGGAACGGCAAGCGCGTTGGGAGGCTTGCTTTCGCGCGGTGCAACGGGCACTTGCCAGTGAGGAGCCGAGGATGTCTTGGCAGCGGAAGCGGCAGGTGGCCGCCTGGATTGACGGCTTGAAGTCTGGAACAGTCCCTGGCAGTCAGCTGTTCAGGCGTTTGTACAAGGAGGATGAGTGTAAAGCACTGAACACGTTGACGCTTGCCGTACAGGCCCTTGCGCGGTTGCCTGAGGACCCAGGCTCGGCACGGCGGACCCCGGTCTTTGCAGCGGAACTGACCGGCGACCCTCACGCGCTTGATGCTGGACAACCCCTGGCCAAGTTGTTTCAAGCCGGACTGAAAGCCATCTTGGAACAAGAACCTCCGCGACCGACAAGAGAGGAGGCGGAAAACGGACTGCGGGATGTGTCTGGGTCAGGCAGCAGAGTAGAAAAAGAATCCTCTACTCCGTTTCCTTTAGAGGTAGAGGAAACATTGGTGGAGGAAACATTAGTAGAGGGAACACTTTGTGACACCGATTCGGATGATGGCGCGGATGACGATGACTGGGAGAGGATCAGCGCCTCCTTATACCGCCGCTGCTTGTTTCGGCGGGTTGGGCTTTTGGACGACGACATTTCATCTATGGTGGCGACGTTTGGCCTTTCGTTACGGAAAATTGCGGATGATCAAACATCCGACGTTCATGAAGGGAAAACGGCGCAAGTATATGGCTATACAGCACGAGAATTTGGCCATCTTGTCGTGTTGACGTTGCGCCATTTAGAGCAAGATTGGGAATGGGATTGCCGGAATCCGCTCTACGTGATGGAAAACCCGTCTGTTTTTAGCGCTATTATCGACGCCTGGGAGGTACACAGGACATTGCCCGTCCCACAACTGGTCTTACTGAGCGGCCAGCCCAGTGTGGCTGCGATCCGCTTCTTGGAACAGTGGGAAGAACAGGGGGGAATGTTTTATTACAATGGCGATTTTGATTGGAAAGGGTTGGAAATCGCTTGTCGCCTCCAGCGGATGTTTCCCCGTTCTTTTCGTCCATGGCGTTTCGATAGTGTAACGTATAGCCGGTACAGCGATGTGCAAAAATGCCCCGTTCCTTTGCCTCATCAACAATCGTTGCGTTCGCTCATCGTCCCATGGGATGAGAAACTGCCAGAGAAGATTGTGGATGGTGGTTGTTTGTATCAGGAGCAGATCGTGTCAGATTTGATCAGAGATGTGCTGCCGGAAAAACGTTAATATTTCAACACATTCGTTCCAGAATTTCAATCCGCTTCTCAATCGGCGGGTGAGTGGCAAAGAGGCTGCTTAATGGATTGTGGATGTAAAATCCGATTATCTCATTGCCAATTCGTGAACTTTTCGCGTAGCCGCAGATGCTCACAGCGCCAGCGTCTGTATGTATTCCCGCTTGCGGCTGATCGACATGTGGATGAGAAGGGAGATGAGACCAGAAAACGCTGCGATCACTGTGGATCTTTACCCAATAGGCTATCGACCATGGCAAATGGCATAACCTCTGAACATATTGGCAATCCTTGTTGAAAACGTCCATTATGACCCCTCCTTCATGATTTTTGAAGACACGGCATATGAGGTGATTAAATGTTTCCACCTCACAATTCAGGTGAGGTGGAATTCATTTCTTCCGACCAGCTCCACAAACGCACTTCTCCCAATACTGCCCTTCTGACCCATGGCTCTTCTTTCAGTTTCAACAGCTCTTTAGTCGGTCCGGTCACGACAACGCCGTAGATCCTTACCCCCTTTTCCTGAATGTATGCCAGCCGTTCGCTGAGATGTAAGTCATGGTATCGTGATACCCCTTTTGCAATGTTTTCATATTTGGTTAAAAGTTGCAGGGTTTTGATGAAATTTTCCTCCCGCACCTCGGCGCTGCCATAAGCCTCAATGGGAGGAGATCCTCGAGATTCAATAGTGACCGTGGAAAAGAAAGATTTTCTTTCTACTGTTAACTCATCAAGTTTCATGTCGTCGTGATGCCACATTGGAAAAAATGGAAATCCAAACGGTACATCGACGGGTCTGTAATCACCGGTTCTATATGGCTCCTCCATGCCCGTATCCACCGCAAACCACAAAGGTTGGAGGTTTTTTCCTTCCAGAAGAGACAGCACTTCTGCCGTTGAATAGAAGTGATCTAAGGACAGATATAACTCTGACACAGTGCCTTCCGGCAACTTCTCCAGGCTGTTCCATGTGGATTTAGTAAATGGATCGCCCAGGTTATCTTCCGGATGGTAAAAAAGGGGATAGTTTCGCGGTGTATAAATCAACCACTTTCTCTCAGGTGAAGACATTCTGTTGAAGAGAAAAGAGGAAGACATTTCACCCACCAGTTCGAGCTTGTCGCCGATTTGTTTTTCCAACTGAGCATTTATCCGCATGGTAAACCACGGGGTTGTATTCATGCCGCTGCTGCTGAATTGGATATTGGGTTCTGTGACGGCCACTGTGGAACGGATGACATCTTGATAAATTTCCATACGGTTAGGTTCACCCCATGAATAAAACGCCCCGGTGAGAATAGATCCGAATATCATGAGGAGAAAGAAAATGGCAAGCGCCGTGACCGTGTTTTGCAGCCGCGCTTTCCACTTTGCCCAGCGAAGGAGGGCGTTTGAAAGTTTCATGCTTGCGGGGTCGCTTTTTGCTGAAGACTTGCTATTGCGATGCGATTTTTTATTCAACTTTGCGTTTAGCCCTTTCTCCAATTCTTCCTCCAGAAATTCCTGATAAGCTTCCAGTTTTGCCAGTTCTTCCTCTACCTGTTCTTTTTCCTCATCCGTCAATCGGTCTTCAACATAGGCTCTCCACCTTTTTTTCCATTCCTCTGTCATATGCGGTTCACCCCTTGTGCAACTTTCGGATCTTCTGGCGTGCCCGGAATAACAGCACCTTGAAGTGAGAAAGGCTGACCCCCATGATTTCGGAGGATTCTTGATACGAGAATTGATGTACATCGTGCAGCAAGATGGCCTGCTTTTGCTTTTCCGGCAGGGCGGCGATGCTTTTCATCACTTGCTTTACTTCATCCTGAAGGAGGATCCTATCCTCGAGCCGTTCCGGGACGGGCGATTCTGAGAGGGTTTCATGAGGCACCGGCATTTGCCGCCGATGCTTGCGCCAGTGATCGATGTAAGCATGATGGGCGACGCGGAATAACCATGGCTTGAGTGATCCTGGCTGAATCTCCTCAAAGTGGAGGTAGGCGCGAAAAAAGGTTTCCTGTGTCAGATCTTCCGCCAGATGATGATCGTGACATAGAGAAAGCAAGTAACGGTAGATGTCTGGCAGGTAGTCGCAATACAAACGGTCCAACGAGGCGCGGGGCATGGATACTCTCCTTCAAAAACCTCTTCATGTAAATACACGGGTTAATGAGAAAAAAGTTACAGGCATCTTTAAAAAAATAAGTGGCAAGGAATGCGCGATAGCATGGGTGGTCTCAATCGGAGGCGCATTTGCTTGAGTCCAACTTATCAGGTCGGGGAAGGTTGGACAATCTAAAATTGGTTGCAATGTCCATTCTCGTTGTGTATAGTAATAATTAGTTGATAATAATTCTAAATAAGGGTGATACACCATGCCGAAGATTGTCTTGTACAGCAGCACCGGTTGTCCATATTGCGAAAAGATGAAAAAGGAATTTCAGGAGTGGGGTTTTACCTATGAAGAGCGCAATGTGACGGAGAACCCGGATTACTTCAATGACCTGCATGAAAAAGGGATCTTTTCTACACCCGTCGTTTTCATTGATGACAAACCGTTTATCGGTTACCGTCCCAACGCCATGAAACGGCACCTGGGGATTTCGGACAAGCCGGAAGAGGCGGCGCCTGACACCAAGGAACAGGACCAGCTGTTTGTCCCTGTCAATTCCGAGATTCTCTCGCAGATCTACGATCTGGTTTGCATCGGCGGGGGGCCGGCGGGCGCCTCGGCAGCCGTTTACGCTGCAAGAGCGAAACTGAACACGCTGGTGATTGACAAGGCACCCGCAGCAGGCACCTTGGCTCTGACGCATAAAATCGCCAACTATCCGGGCGTACCGGAGGCACTGACCGGCTACGAACTGCTCCTGCGGATGCAGAAACAGGCCAAAGCGTTTGGCGCCACCTTCGTCCGTTCTTCCGTGCAGAAGGTGAATTTCAGCGGCGAGATCAAAGAGATCATCCTGCCGGAGGGGGTAGTCAGGGCGAAAACCGTGTTTATCGCTGTCGGGGCGAAGGGGCGTACCAACAAGATCAAGGGGGAAGAGGAATTCCAGGGCCGTGGCGTCAGCTATTGCTCCACCTGCGACGCCGCCTTCTTTGAAGGAAAAACGGTGGCCGTGGTTGGTGACAATGAGGAGGCCGTGTACGAAGCGGAGACGTTGAGCCGTTTTGCCGACAAGGTTCTTTTCCTGATACCGGTGAAGGAGCTGAAAGGCGAAGCGACGCTGGATGAACTGAAAGAGAGGGAAAATGTGGAGATTTACTTTGAACATCGCGTGCGCGAGATTGTCGGCGGCCAGAGCGTGGAAGCGATCCGCGTGCGGGATGCGTCAGGATCGGAAAAGGTTGTGAATGTGGACGGCGTGTTTATTTACCTCTCCGGAACGCGTCCCAGTACCGACTTTTTGCGTGGGCAGGTGGAACTGGATGGAGAGGGATATGTCGTGGTGGATGAGTACCTCCGGACCAGTGTCGAGGGCGTATTTGCCGGCGGTGACGCACGTCGTACCCCGATCAAGCAAGCGGTCATCTCAGCCGCGGACGGCGCGATCGCAGCGATGGGAGCAGATAAAATCGTCAACCGCCGGAAGAAATTGGTTCCCCAGTACGATTGAGCGAAACCGGTGAAACGATTGACAGCCATCATCCAGTGGGGTGATGGCGTTATTCATGTTTGACGTTTGACAAATGAAAAGAAAGAGTTCATAATCGTAATGATTACGATTTATATTTTTCGCGATTAAATCGTAATGATTACGAATTAAAGGTCTGATACCATTGCCCACACATGTGGAAGGAGGAGAAGCGAGAGATGAAGCGCATGAAGAATTGGCATCGTCTGCTGTTTTTAGGTGCATGTCTCTTTTTTGTGTTGGTTTTGGCTGGTTGCGGAGCAGGGGATGAGGTGGTGTCCCAGAAGGAAGAGGAGATGCAGGGAGCGAACAACAATCGCCCTGGGAAACTGCGCGTGGTGGCCAGTTTTTATCCTGTTTATGATTTTGCGACACAGGTGGGTGGAGAGGATGCGGACGTTGAGGTGCTCATCCCGCAGGGAGTGGAGCCGCATGACTGGGAACCGGATCCGTCTGCCCTGAAAAAGATCAAAGAGGCGGACTTGTTCATCTATAACGGAGCTGGTTTTGAGCCATGGGTGGAGCAGATTCTTCAGGCTGTTGGGAATGATCACCTCACGGTTGTCAATGCCAGCAAAGACGTGCCGCTGATGAAAGGCGGTCATCATCACAACCATGGACATGCACCGGAAGCACATGCTGACGATGGACATGAGCACGAAAGTCATTCTCACCACGAAGATGCAGAAAATCCCCAAGTGGCAGAAAGTGAGCATGGGGATGCACTGGCTGATCCGCATATCTGGCTCGATCCGGTGCATGCCCAGCAGATGGTCAAAAATATTTTGCAGGGTTTTCAACAGGCCGATCCGGTCCATGGGGAGAAATACCGGCAGAGAGCAGAAGCTTATCTGCAGGAACTTGAGACCTTGCATCAAGAGTATGCGCAAGCGCTTGGCAAGCTCAAACGGCGCACGTTCATTACCTCGCATGCTGCCTTCGGGTACTTGGCGGCACGGTACAACCTTGAGCAAAAACCGATTCTCGGTTTGTCGCCTGAGGCGGAACCCACGCCTGAGGCGATGGCGGAGTTGGCCCGTTTTGCCCAGGAACACCAGGTGAAAGTAATCTTTTTTGAATCGTTGGTCAATCCAAAAGTGGCCGAGGTGTTGGCGAAGGAAGTGGGGGCCCAAACCCTGCCCCTGAATCCGATAGAAGGTCTGACGGAGGAAGAATCGAAAAAGGGGGAAACCTACCTTTCGTTGATGCGAAAAAATCTGCAGCACCTGCTCACGGCATTGAATGACTAGCACCGGCAGGAACATCGCATGTCCAAGATGCCGGATACGGATACAACGGGGGAGGGAGGACGAACATGATCCGGCTGCAAGATGTCTCCTATCGCTACCCTGGCCAGCCTGAACTTCTCCATCGGGTCAACATGACCATTGCACAAGGGCAATGGATTGGCATTCAGGGCGAAAACGGATCGGGGAAATCCACTCTCCTGAGGCTGATGCTCGGCCTTTTGGTCCCCACCTCGGGACAGGTACTGATCTGTGGAAAGCCGCTTCGCAAGCCGGGAGAATTCCTCCAGGCGGCCTTTTTGTCTCAACAGGCACGCCATTTCAACCGTCAATTTCCCGCAACGGTGGAAGAGGTGGTGCGAAGCGGCCTGAAACAACGGCATCTTTTTTGGGGGAGAGCGGAGCGGCGGCGGGCGGAAGAGAAGGTTCGCCACGCTTTGGAGCTGGTGGAAATGGAGGCGTTTGGGCAGTTTCGTCTGGGAGAGCTTTCCGGCGGGCAGCAACAGCGGGTTTTGCTGGCGCGGACATTGGCGGCTGAGCCGGCTGTCCTGGTGTTGGATGAACCGGCGGTGGGGCTGGATGGGCCGGCAAGAGAGCGTTTTTTTACTCACTTGAAGCGGCTGCACCACGAGGGGATGACGATTGTCTTGGTCGATCATGATAGCGCAATTCATCGCCGGATGGCCGATGCCATCTTTCAAGTCCACGCAGGAAGGGTGGAACTGATCGCCAAGGCTCCTGTGATCAGGAGGGAGAGCCATGTTTGATTGGTTGCAATACGGATTTATGGTGCGGGCATTGGTGGCCGGGGTGCTCCTTTCGGTATGCCTGCCGTGGTTAGGGACGTTTCTTGTGTTGCGCCGGCAGGCGCTGACCGCCGACACCTTGTCCCACGTTTCCATGGCCGGTGTGGCGGCGGGGCTCTTGCTCGGGTTTTCCCCGAGCTTTTTTGCATTGTTGTTTGCACTGATTGGCACGATGCTCATGGAGCGCTTGCGGCGCCTGTATTCAGGCTATCCTGAGCTGGGACTGTCTGTCCTGCTCTCCACCGGCCTGGCACTGGCGGTGGTGCTCATCGGATTGGGAAAAGGGTATCATCTGGACATCTTCAGTTATCTGTTCGGCAGCATTATCGTGACGGATGCCGCTGATGTCTGGTTGCTCGCAGGGCTCGCTGCGGCAACTGGCGTTTTTGTCGGCGTGTACTCTCCAGCTCTTTTTTCGATGGTGTTTGATGAGGAACATGCGAGACTGAATCAGGTGCCGGTCCGTCGCCTGAACCGCTTATTTGCCATTCTGACGGCGCTCGTCATTGCCGCATCCATCCGGATTGTCGGCGTCCTGCTCATCTCTTCCCTGCTTGTCTTGCCCGTGGCCATCAGCATGTATCTCGCACGCGGGTTTTGGCAAACGGCATGGCTTGCAACCGGCATTTCCCTTGTGGCCATGATGACCGGCTTGCTTCTTTCTTACTACCTGGGGCTTGCACCGGGCGGAAGCGTTGTCCTGTTGCTTGTATTCATGTTGGCTGTCGTGTCGGGCGCCAAGCGGCTTGCAGCCAGACGGTTTTCCTCGCCAACATGACCGTTTCGGATGCGTTGGGGGATGCTTTTGTCTATAATAAATGCAGGTACAGTGATTGATCATTTGAGCACACTTTTTATGAAAGGAACGGGAAAAGCTGTGGGTGGCATGACCGTAGAGATGGCGCTCCAGCGTCTGAAAAACAAGGGCTACAAATATACGGGCAAGCGAAAAGAGATGATCGAGCTTCTGGCCTCGGAAGACCGGTTTCTCTCTGCAAAGGAGATCATGGAACAACTGCAGGAGAACTATCCCGGGATCAGCTTTGACACCATCTATCGCAATTTGGCCCTGTTTAAGGAGCTGCACCTGGTGGAAGAGACGGAGATTAGAGGAGAGCGCTATTACCGTTTTTCCTGCTTCCGTACGGGCGAACACCATCATCACTTCATTTGCCTGGGTTGCGGCAAAACGGAACCGATTGAGGGATGCCCAGCGTTCGAAAACTTGTGTTTGCCGCCGGGGTATGAAGTAACCAGTCACAAATTTGAAGTCTACGGCAACTGTCAAGCGTGCGCGGAGGTTTCGGACAGCCGCTGAGCCTTTTTCTTTGCGGTGCTTTGCCGCTTTCGCGCTTGCCGTGAAGACCTTTGATAGGTGGGATGTTTCCTCTGATGGACAGAGAAAAAAGGGATTACCAGTTTCTTGCGGAAAAAGATATTGAAATTATTGCCCAGACCTTCAAGGTGCTCTCTGATCCGACCCGGATCAAAATCCTTCATTTGCTGTCCCAAGATGAATGTTCGGTGACGCATCTTGCTGAGGTGCTGGGGATGAGCCAGTCCGCCGTTTCGCATCAATTGCGGTTGCTGAAAAATTTGCGGCTGGTGAAGTTCAGAAGAGAGGGGCACACGGTCTACTATTCTTGCGATGATGACCATGTGATCATGCTCCTGAAACAAGCCGTCCAGCACATTACCCATGATTAAAAGTGGCATGAAAAGCGTCATACAAAGGCAAAAAGGCACCCTCTGCTGGGGTGCCGTTTTTGCGATTTACCAGGTCTGAATGGGGGGCATTCCTGGAGGTGCATTGACGAACAAGTTCCAGGTCGGAATCAGGTAGGCCACTGTGACCAGTCCGATCATCACCGGGATCCAGATACTCCACCGTTCGAGAATGGCCGGTGTGGACTGGATGTCTTCGACCGTTTCAGCGATCGGAAACTGGATCTTCTCTGTTGCCTTGGGTGCGAAGAAAAACAGGTTGGCCACGATGATGAGAAAAAGGATACCTCCAATAAACGCCAGGGTCCCGCCAATCGCCATCCAAATATGGTAGGGCGTCCATGCCTCCCGAACCGGGTGATCCATGTACGTGGTGAAACTGGTCCGGCGAGGTTCTCCTAAAATACCGCTAATATACATGGCGATGGACATCGTTATCATACCGCCTCCCCAGAACAAAGCCTGAAAGATGCCCAGTCGGTTCATGGTTGCCGTAAATACCCGGCCGGTCAAGGTGGGGATGAGATAGTATGAAGCGGCGAAAAATGTCAGAACGGTCGTGGTGGCGATTGCCAAGTGGAAATGTCCCGTGATGAACAAGGTATTGTGTACAAGCTGGTTTAATTGGAAGCTGCCATTGATGATGCCCGATGCGCCGACAGGGATGAACGCCAGCATCGCGATAAACATGGCGAGAAAACGGGCATCACCCCAGGGCAGTTTAGCCATCCAGGACAATAGCCCCCGCCCCCCTTTCTTCCTCCCTGCCTGTTCCAACGTTCCGACAACGGCAAACGCGGTCATCATGGAAGGAAATACTACGGCCATGGTCAAGGCGACCTGCAGGTACTTCCATCCTGCCGGTATTCCCGGTGCGGTCAGATCATGGTGGAATCCGACCGGCAAGGAAAAGATGATCAGCAAGATGAAGGCAAGCCTTGCCAGAGAATCGCTGAAGATATGACTGCCGATAATTTTCGGCAGGCTGATGTACCAGATGATGTATACCGGAAGCAGCCAGAAATAAACGAGCGGGTGACCAAAATACCAGAACAAAGCGCGGGAGAGCATCACATTGACTGTTTCGGTCCAGCCGAGCGCCCACGGGATCAGCAGAAAGACCACTTCCACAGCAACACCGATCGTCGCGACGATCCAAAGGACGAACGTAGCCACCGCCATAAAGGCAAACAGCGGCGAGCGCTGACCCGGGTGTTCACGCCGCCAACGGCCGTATTGAATGAAGATGGCGATGCCGCTTAACCAGCTGCCGACCACCAGCAAGGCCAATCCGATGTAAAAGGCGGCAGAAGCCCCCATTGGCGCATAAAAGGTGTAGAGTACCGTGCCGCGATTACTGATCACTTCCACCAGCGTGATGACGACACCAGCGGTCATCGTGTAAAATCCTGCCCACCCCCAATTTCTGGCCGCAGGAATCAGCCGGCCGCCCATTGTCTTGGCCACCCCGGCGAGCAGGTATCCGACAATGAAAAAGGTGGTAAACACAAGAGCCAGCACAATCCCATGTGCGGTTAGGAGTTGATAATAAATTACCGGACGGGGCAGGTTCAACAGACCAGTTCTGTCGAGCACCTGCAACAAACCGGCAATGACCCCGAGCAGCAACATGACATAACCGACCCACACATAAGCGCTGATCAGCAGCCGGTCTTGTGGCACAAAGTCATGCACCGAGGTATCCGGAGATGTACGGTTTCCGATGGTTGTGACATGTTGACGCATTCACTCCAACCTCCTTAGCGATTCCTCTCGTAACGTCAAGACACATGATCCTCAGGGTGAAGCCGCCAAGCCGCTTCATCCCGAAAGCTGTTCAGCCCCTCAAGCTGTTTTGTTGTCATTGACGGTGATGGTGGCAAACATTGCTTGGTGGCCGATCCCGCAATATTCATGGCATAAGATGAGATACTCTCCCGGCTTGTTGAAGGTGTGGGTGAAGCGGTTGACGTGTCCCGGGATCAACATCATGTTGATGTTGGTTTTCGGAATGTACAGTCCGTGCACCACATCCGGCGAGGTGACCAGAAAATGGACAGTGGCACCGAGCGGAATGGTCATCTTGTTGGGCGTATATCCAAAGGCAAATCCGAGCATCACCGCCTCGTACTCATTTGGGCCCACCTTGTACAAACCCGGCTTGTTAAAAGGCGGCGAGGTCCGAACGGTCTGGGCGTCCACCATTTCCATATGACTTGGTGGTGTCTTGCCGACGATAAAGGCATAGCTTCCCAAGATGATCAAAAAAGCGACCAAAATCAGGCCGCCGAGAACGAGCCAGATTCGTTCATACCTATGTATGTGCAAGGCGTCTCACCCCAAGGCAAAAAGTATCCGGTTCGGCCAATGCGAATACGGACCAGGTTACGAGCGTTGTACAAACGTATAGAACATATAGCCCCATGCAGTAACGATGAACAGCCCTAACAAGATCGAGAGCAACAAAGTACCGCGGTAAGAGATTGACTCTTCCTGCGGTTCTTGCTCCTCTTCTGTTTTTGGAAACGGTTCGGCCATCCTTATACCTCCTTTCGTATTTTCTTTTCTTTAGATTGATCCGTTTCTTTCGGGATTATCCAGGCACGGGAAAAAATTCTTTGAATGCGTCCGTGATACAGATGACACAAACAAAAAATCCGCCGCTTCCAGCGTGTTCACGAACATCGTGAACAACCGGAACAGGCGGATGCGGGTTCAGCCAATGCGAGCGTTCTATTGGTCAGGTGCCAATGTATTGAGCATATAACCGGCGGGCGGTCACCAGATCGTCCGTGCCTTGGATGAGAACCCGGCCGTCGCGAAAGAGGACGAGGGAGTGGTTTTTCAGGTGGAGACGGACCAGAAAGCGGTTTTGTTCGATTCTGCCGTGTGGGGCCAGGCGACGGGCCAGTTCGTCCAAGTCATAGTTTAGGGGTTGAGCCGGCCGAATTTGGATGGTGTTTCTGCCGCACAACACGGTTTCCAGGCTGGTCGCCTCTTGCTCTTCAAGAAACCGGAACCGGCGCTGGACGCAAACCGGGCAATCGGGCGCTGTTTTGTCAGCGATCTGCAACCGGATGAAGTGATTGTTCCACAAGTCCACATGGGTGAGTTGTCCGCTCAGCTGCTGGTGATCGCCGACCAGGTATTTCAGCGCTTCCGTCGCCTGGATGGCCGTGATCAGATGGATGATGGGGCCGATCACCCCTGCTGTGTCACAGGTTTCGGTGCTTCCGGGAAGAGGAGGATCTGGAAAAAGGCAGGCCAGACAGGGGGTTTTTCCGGGGATAAACAAGGCGCTTGTCCCGGCGGCGCCGATGATTCCCCCATAAGCGTAGGGAATGCCGTATTTGACACTGACATCGTTGATCAGGTAACGGATTGAAAAATTGTCCGTACCGTCCAGGATGAGATCCACGCCGGTCAGCAATTCTTCTGCATTCTGCCAGGTGATATCCGCCACGTGCGGCTCGATTTGCACGCTGGAGTTGATCGCGGTCAACTTTTCCGCTGCGGCGATGGCTTTCGGCGTCATCTTTTGTGCGTCTTCTTCGTCAAAAAGCATTTGCCGCTGCAGGTTGCTCATCTCGACAAAGTCGCGGTCGACGATTCGGACATAGCCAACACCGGCCCGCACCATGTGATTGGCCAAGGCGGACCCCAATGCGCCCGCTCCCACGATCGCGACGCGGGATTGGCGCAGTTTGAGCTGTCCCTCCTCACCGATGGGCGCAAAGCGTATTTGTCGTGAATATCGCATCTGCTCTTCTTCGGTCAAGCCCTCTCCCTGTTTCCTTATCACCAGAGATGCTCCTTTCCGCGGCGGTGTCATTTCACGCATCGATATGCAAGCATCATGATATTCAAGCATCATTATATCAGAATGCCGCTTTCGCTCCATCCTGTCATACTCTTGTCAAGTTTGATCGAAATGCTCTGGAGGGCTTGGGAAGGTTGGATTATGGTATAATAACTGCAGCCTCGAGATTCGTGATGGAACGGTGGCGTGTCTTTCAGGCCGAGCATTTGGATGAGGAGGACCGAACGTGCATCCTGTGGCCAGGAAATGGAAACGGTTTTTCGTATCAACGCGGGCGTCTCGATTGCTGCTTTTCCTTTTTTGCTTTCATCTTTTCTGGATGGCGGGGCATGTTTTCGTTCCCGTGAAAGCTGCGGCCAACCAAGAGCAACCCGTCACGCGGGAACAGGTGCTGGATGTGGCCAAGGAACTGGTGACGCCCGGCGGCTGCCCATCTTTGACGCTCGCGGAATGCACTTTGCCTACGGCATTCAAGATTCGTGAGGAAATCGCCCAGATGCTGGCGCAAGGGATGGAAAAGGAAGAGATCATCGATGCCCTGGTGGCCAAGTACGGCAAAGCCATTCTGGGCGCTCCCGAGCGGACGGGCTGGGGACTTGTGATCTGGTATCTGCCTTACACGTTGATGGGGTTGGTGGCCGTCCTGTTGGGATTTTGGTTGTTCCGGAAGGCCCGACCCATTACGGTTTCAGAAAAAACGCCACCCCAGGAAAATGATGCCGAGGAGAAAGATATTCAGGAGATTTTGAAAAAATACTTGTGACGTTGTCTTCTCCACTCCATTCATTCAAGAACCTCCCGACGCAGGATGGCGGCATACACGGTTCGAAAAGATTTACATTTTACCTTGTGGTTTTATGTTTTTTTGGTTCATAAGTCCTCCTCTTAGCTACCATTGACACAACAGTTATCAATGATTAAAATCTAAATACAATTAAGGATAAAATTTGAAGGTGCGTGGCTCGATGTATAGTTTTAACTTTTTAAATATTATAATAACCATTTTGTTTTTTGTCGGTTGTCTATATCTTATAGGAAAATTTTTAAGGTGGATCATTCATAAGTAAACAAAACTTCATTCATCAATCGGCAAATGAGCAAGCCGTAAAAGACATTTACCTCATAAAAAACGTTTTGGGAACGCCTGCACATCGTGCAGGCTTTTTGGTTGAATGGGTCACAATTGCTTTGAATCGGTCGCAATTGCTAAAAAGAGGCAGGTATGACATGTTTTCAACGTGCGATCCTACCTGTTAGCAAGAGCATTTTTACATGATCAAGAACAAGGTGGGATGCATGATGGCCGAAACAATGCAGCATTCAACACGCAGCCTCTCTTACATTCGTTCCGAACTGAACAGGATTCAGACCATCGCTGGAACGTTGTCCAGCATTGAGAACCAGCATTTTCAGGATTTGACCAACCTGGGGGATGACCGTTTGAATCAGATCGCCGTGGAAGAGCAGAGCGCAGCCCGGCAGCTGGGCGAGGTCAAGCAAATCTGCATCGCGCTGGCTCAACAGGTGGAACAACTGGAAAAGAGTTTCCAACAGGGCACCGGAAATTAGGTGAAAACGATGTGGAAATTCTTAGCCAATCTCACCCGGAGCCTGATGAACGAAGTGACGGACAAAGCGGTCGAACGGATGGCCCGTGACCAGTACACGGAAAACCTGTTTGAACTGGTGCCGGTGGCGCGGAAGGTGGGGCCGATCAACCTGATGGAAACGGTGATGCGGGCGCACCTGGGTCAGCCGCCGGGCCGGCCGCTTGGCAGTCACCATCGCTTTTCGCCGTGGGAGAAGTTTTTGTTCAATCCCGTTCATCTCCATCGGTTCCCTACGCCAGAAGATGTATCCATCGCCACCTCGGTGACCATCGGCAAGCGAGCCAGAAAACCGTTGACCATTTCCATCCCGCTCATGATTGCAGCGATGTCATTCGGAGGCGCATTGAGCAAAAGCGCGAAAATCGCCTTGGCAAAGGGCGCCACGATGATCGGCACCGCCACCAATACGGGGGAAGCAGGACTGCTGAAAGAAGAACGGGAAGCGGCCGCTCTGCTCATCGGCCAGTACAACCGCGGGGGATGGCTGAATGCGCCGGAGAAGTACCGCCAGCTGGACGCGATTGAGATTCAGTTGGGGCAAGGGGCGCAAGGCTCTACACCGCAGCGGACGGCGGCGAAAAATATCGGTCCCGATTTCAGGGAAGCGTTTGAGTTGCAAGAAGGCGCCGCCGCCCAGATCCGTTCCCGGCTTCCTGGCGTGGACACGAAGGAGCAGTTCGTCGCTCTGGTCCGGCAACTGCGGCAGGAAACCGGCGTGCCGGTCGGACTGAAGATTGCCGCCACGCATTTTTTGGAACAGGAGTTGCAAATCGCGCTAGAGGCCGGGGTGGATTTTATCACGGTGGATGGTGCCGAAGGCGGGACGCATGCGGCTGCCCCGACATTGGAGGATGATTTGGGGCTGCCCACCCTGTTTGCGGTGACGCGAGCCGCCAAATTTTTGTGGAAAAAGAAAGCCATCGGCGACGTCAGCCTGATCGCGACAGGAGGATTGACTTCGCCGGGAGATTGCTTGAAGGCGATGGCACTCGGTGCGGATGCTGTCTATTTGGGGACGCTGGCGGTGATGGCGCTGGTAGGGGATCAGATGGCCAAGACCCTGCCGTATGAAGCGCCGACCAGCCTGGTGGTGTATAACGCCAAAATGACGGACAAACTGGATATTGAACGCAGTGCCCGGAACTTGTTTCGGTTTTTGAATGCCATGGTCAGGGAGATGGAGATGGTCTGCGTCTCATTGGGAAAGACCAGTTTGCAGGACGTGACCCGGTCCGATCTTTGCACACTGGATCCCTTCCTGGCCAAAGCCACTGGCGTGGAACTGGCCTATGTTTCGCACGATGAACAGGAAGCGTACTACCGCCGCCTGTTTCAGCCGGCAGGCCGGATCTACCCCTATGAGAAGGAACCGTTTGCCAACCCGACGCCGCCCTCTGACGAAGTGGAACAGCCGCCATTTCACTGAACGGTTGAGGCGGTGTGGCGTCTTCGGCAAACGTTTGGCAGAGACATCGCCATCCATTGTTGTGGATGGCGATGTCTGTGTTCTCGCATGTGTTACGCCTGTTTTATTTGATGACCTCGGAGAGAACCTGTTCGATTTCCTTCAGGGACATCGGGCCCTGCTTTCGATAGGTGATCTGTCCCGTTTCGTCAAGGACAAAACTGGTCGGGATGCCGGTGATCTGATAATCCTTGGCGGCTTTGCCTTTATCGTCAAACAGGTTCAGATAAGTGACCCGGTATTGCTGAATAAAACGTTCCGCATCTTCCCGGCTATCTTGTTTCGTCAGATTGATCCCGACAAACTGGACTTGATTTCCAAACCGTTTTTCGGCTTCAACCAGATCCGGCATCTCGATTTGGCAAGGCCCGCACCAGGATGCCCAAAAGTTGAGGAGGAGAGGTTTCCCCTGCAACTGTTTCAGCGTCACGGTCTTTCCTTCTGTGCTGACGAGTTTGAACCCTGGAGCCAGATGACCTTCCAGCGGCAACCGTGATTGCGCATTGATCAGGCCATCTGAGAAGCTGAACTGGTAGAGCAGCACCCCGGCTCCGATCAGCAAGAGGAGCAGGATGAAGACACGTTGGCGGGTTTTCATGTTTGACGCACTCCTTTGACGCACTCCTTTGACGCATTCGCTCTAAAGTCAATTTATCATGGCGTGAATCCATTGTAAAATAAGGAGGAACGACAGTTTGGTGAACAGCCAGGAAACGGGCAGTTGAAGAAACGGGGTGGGGGAATGATCATCCGGCGCGAACCGGAAGGGCTATATCTCTTCGCACAGGACGACCATGCCAAGGTCTCGGGGGAAATGGCCTCCTTTTGGGGAAATGATGATTTTAAGCCGCTGTCAGACGAGTATCGTGAGGCCGTGATTTTGGCGGCGAGGATGCATGACTGCGGGTGGCGGCGGGCCGATCGGCAGATCCTGCTGAATCCCGCAGGTGAACCCTATGATTTCGTCGCGTATCCGCTGGCCGAGCGGTTGTCGGTCTACCGGCAAGGGGTGGACGAGGTGGAGCGTGAGCATGCCTATGCCGCCTTGTTGTGCAGTCTCCATTACGCACGCTTTATTCAGGCGATGCGTTCGTTGACAGGAAGGGAAAAGGAGCAGGCGCGGATGTATCTCCATTCGGAAGCGGAGCGCCGGCGCCGTCTTGTCATGCAACTGGCCCATTCATCGACGCCAGCCGCTTTCCGGCCTGACGGTCAAATGGACGAGTTGACCGAGTATCACTTTGCGCTTCTCAGATTGTGGGACTTGTTGTCGCTGCTCTTGTGCATGACAACGCCAGGAAGCCGGCCTGACACCTGGGGGGCGTGGTTTGCCCGGGGGGAGATCGGGATGCCGGCATCCCCCGGAGCGGAGCGGATAGTCCGGGTGCGATGGCACGGAAACGACCGCATCCTGCTGGAACCGTTTCCCTTTTCAGCGCCCTTTCAAGTCACCCTGCCCTTCCGGTTGCTGGATTGGAACGCCCTCCAGACGGCCGAACACGTTCATGAGGCATTTCGCAGTGCGGAACAGAGAGCAATGAAAATCTGGCTCTGTGATCGCCCTTAAGTTCATCAGTCTTTCATAAATGGCAGCTGTTTGCTATTGCAATGACCCAAGCGTTTCGATTAAAATACAAGTACAACAGCATCCTGCGATGCCCGTCAGTCTCACTTTGTTTCGAACCGTACCATGACACGAGGGAATCCTATATCAGGTTGCCTATGGCAGGCCTGCACGTCAGGACGTCAGAAGCAGCCTTGCGGATACCCACCTGCGAGAGCGGGTTCGTGAAACAACTGAGACGACGGCATGGTGGGAAGTACTCGCGAAGGAAGGCCTTCCTGCGAAGGAGGCTTTTTTTATTTGCTTTGCTGTCAAACCTTTCTACGCAATGGGAAAATCCTGAGGATTTATGTATAATGGACTTGTAACATAAGGGAATGGAGGAGCCAGGATGGAAGAAGTATTGATTGTATCAGGTGCACGGACCCCTTTCGGTACGTATGGAGGTTCATTGAAAGACGTGGATTCCACAGAATTGGGTGTGATAGCCAGCAAGGGGGCGATTGAGCGGGCCGGGATTCCCGTCGAGGAAATCGACAATGCCGTCTTTGGAAATGTCATTCAATCTTCGACCAACTCGCCGTATATTGCCCGTCACATCGCCTTGAAGGCGGGACTGCCCATTCATTCGGCGGCGTTGACTGTCAACCGGTTGTGCGGTTCGGGACTGCAGGCGGTTGTCTCGGCAGCCCAGAGCATCCGCCTTGGGGAATCGCATGTGAGCTTGGTCGGCGGAACCGAAAGCATGAGCCAGGCGCCCTATATGCTGCGCAATGTCCGGTTTGGCGGCGGCCCCAAGATGGACGATATGCTGACAGCGGCCCTTACCGATGAGTATTGCGGAACGGGAATGGGCGTCACGGCGGAAAATCTGGCCAAAAAGTACCAGATCAGCCGCGAAGAACAGGATCAGTTTGCCTACGAAAGCCATATGCGTGCAGCAAAGGCGCGGGAAAGCGGCAAACTGGCGGAAGAGATTGTTCCCGTCACCGTAAAGGGACGCAAGGGACAAGAGACGGTGGTCGCTGAAGATGAGCATATCCGCCCGGATACGACGTTGGATAAGCTTGCGCGCCTGAAGCCGGTCTTTTTGAGCGATGGGACGGTGACGGCAGGAAACTCCAGCGGGATCAACGATGGAGCGGCGGCACTGATTGTGGCCAGCGAGTCCTATGTCTCGAGGAAGGGATTAAAGCCCTTGGCCCGTCTGGTTTCCTGGGCAGTGGCGGGGGTGGAGCCCTCGATCATGGGCATCGGCCCGGTGGCCGCGTCAAAAATCGCTCTCGAGCGGGCAGGCCTGACCATTGACGACATGGACTTGGTGGAGATAAACGAAGCTTTTGCCGCCCAGTACCTGTCTGTAGAAAAAGAATTGGGCCTGGACCGGAACAAGACCAACGTCAACGGCGGGGCCATCGCCTTGGGCCACCCTGTGGGAGCCAGCGGGGCACGCATCCTGTTGACCTTGATCTATGAACTCAAACGCCGGCAGGCGAAGCGTGGTCTGGCTTCGCTGTGCATCGGCGGCGGGCAAGGGATTACGGCCATCGTCGAAATGCTTTAATGCTGCCGCAAGCTGGATTCATGTGGCCGCCGGAGCTGAGGCATACTGAAGATAGATGTCCTTGATGGTTTGAAGGGCTTCGTTGAAGTTTTCGGCTGACACCGGCTGAAACGAGACCGGATATTGTTTCATGGAATGCTGGTAACGGGGATCGTAGTAGTGATGCAGGCAGAGTTCCACCACTTTCGAATAGGCCCGTTTTTCCAATGCCTCGTAAAGTTCGGCCCGCACGGCCGGTGTCAGCCTTTTTTCAATCCGTGAAACGGCTTGTTTCACTTCGCGGTGAAACTGTTCCAAATCGGTCGCCGCCTGGGTGTACATGTGGAGGATCCGCTGCACCCGTACCGGAATGCTGGCATACAAAAGCAGGTGGGTTCCGCGGATTTGGGCTTCCATCATCGCCTCCGGGATGACAACCTTGCCAATCCGTTTTCCCTCTCCTTCGATAATACACAGCGGAGAGCCGCTCAGACCTCTCAACGCTTGAAACAAGAAGGCATCAAAAGTCCGCTGATTTCGCGGATTCAGGTTGCCGATCGTGCCAAAGGCAGAGCCGCGATGCTGGGCCAGATCTTCCAGGTCGATGACAGGGTAGCCCTCTTCCCTTAATCGCTGGATGAGCATGGTCTTGCCGACGCCTGTCATCCCGTGAAGGACGAGAAAATGGGGGTATGTGGCGGATTCTTCCAAGGTCTGTACGACCAGATTCCGGTAAGCGCGATAGCCTCCTTCCAGACGGCAGACGGGGATGCCGACCAGGTCAAGAAAGGTGGCCACCGCCTTGCTTCGCATTCCCCCGCGCCAGCAGAAGATGAGCGGTTCTTCATGCGGTTGGAGATGGGATTGAATGGTTTGAATGAGCTGCGGGATTTTCGGGGAGACAATTTCAACCCCTTTTCGAATGGCCGCTTCCTGTCCTTGGCGGGCATAGGTCAGACCGACGACAGCGCGTTCCTCGTCATCAAAAAGGGGCACATTTTGCGCAAAGGGAACGGGGCTTTCCTGAACTTCTTGCGGAGAACGGACGTCAATCCAGCGCAGATGGGGTTGTGCGAGTGCTTCAGCGGGTGTGATTTCTCGGATCATCTGTCAATTCACCTGTTTTGTATAAACTAGCTATTTGAGAATAAACCAACCAAATGATGTTTTGGCCGAAAGGAAAAAGCCGGAAGAGCTCCCGGCTTTTTTCCACATCCTCCTTCATGGAGTGGTTCATTAGCGGTTTTTGAAAAAGTCGGCGTTCTTTTGGATAAATTCTTTTTCCTCTTCGGGGACAAAGTCCTCCATGTAAATGGCGTTTACGGGGCATTCCACTTCACAGGCACCACAGTCGATGCAGACGTCCGGGTCAATATAATACTGATCCTCTCCTTCATGAATGGCGTCAACCGGACATACCTGTACGCAGGAGGCATCTTTCACCCCGATACATGCTGATGTAATGACAAAAGCCATGAATAATTTCCCCCTTTGATTTTCTCACATATACTACATATTCGTTGCCCTAGAAGAAAATCCTTCTATAGTATTGTAGGTCTGGCCAATTTCTTTATCTTCATACTATAGAAAACCGACATAAACTGTCAAGGTTCGTCTCTTCGAATCATTTTCTCCAGGAAATCTGCGGATTATGCGTTCCCCGGTTCCCCTGGCATATTTCATCACCAATAAAGCGGCGGCTTTCTTCTCATACTAAGGACGGGTCAGAAAGAAAAAAGGCCCGTCGAAAGAAGGGGGGCTTTCTAGTGACAGATCAGGTCGAGTCGGAGCAGGAACGAATTACCAGTAACCTGAATGAACCGGTTCAGGCGGATGAGCCCGTCCAGACAAATGAAATGGATCACCCTTTGGAAGTGGTTACAAATGAAGTCGGCGGGGAAGAGAACCGGTTTAAACCGGATATGGAGGCTGCCAACGAAATCTCCCCCGCATTGCCTGATACGGCATTAGGCCGGGAGCGAAACGGGGAACCGGAACCCGCGCGCAACGCTCGCCGTGGGGAACATCAGGAACGGGACGGGGAAGGAATCAGCGGACAAGGCTTGGGCTGGACAGGACTGGTATTGTCGATTCTGGCTTTTTTTATCTTCCCGATACTGTTTGGGATTGCCGGCGTGGCCTTCGGGTTCTTCGGGTACCGGCAGGGTGCCCAGACGCTGGGAATTTGGGCAATGGTTTTAGGCGGTTTGGCCGTTTTGGGGTCGATTCTCTTTTCGCCTTATTTTGTCAGGTGACCAATCAAAAGACCACTTCCCTCTGCAGCGGTTAAGGGAAGTGGTTTTTTTGCGGATGGCGGGTTTTCATAAACCCATGATTTCCTATGGGCGGTGAGACGGATGAACGACACGAGATTTGTCTGACTGTTGGAGGGTGATTTTTTGATCGTCCCATTTTTCTAGAAGCGGGATGAGATATTTTCGCGAGAGTGGGAACAGGTCCTTGATATCCTGAACGGTGAAAGGGGCTCCTCCCGCATAGGTTTGGATTAATCGCCGGGTGGCGGATTGATAGGCTTCCCTGTGCATGGAGAACTTCTCGGTGATTTTGATCAGTTCTCCCGTCTCCTCCAGGTAACTGCGCAGCTCTTCTTTCAAAGAACTGGGAACATGCAATTCCTGGCACAACTTGTCCCAGTCTTCTGGCATTAACCCCTGTTCCCTGAGCCGTTCCAACAGCTGTTGGACGATCGGTTGCAGTTTTGGGGCCAGCTGGGGCCGAAAAGCGAAAAGGCGGATCAATTGGCCCTGAGTTTCAATGACGTGCCGATTTTCCATCTCTTGAAGAAACGCCTGCACCGCTTTTTGCTTCCATTTCGGGAGGAGTTTTTGCACGGTCTCCATTTTGGGAGCGCCGCTGCGCAACGGATAGCTGTTGTGATATTGCTCCAGGTAGGCTCGCAATTCTTTTTCCAGAGCCGTCAAATGTCCGGCAGTAATAAAGAAGGTTTCATCATCCGATACAAGGCCCTGGATTTGTCCGCTTGCGAGCAATTGTTGAAGCGGTTCGTCCAATTCCGGCTTGGGAATTTGCAATTGCCGGCTCAATTCATCGGACGTTGCGATGCGCAGGCTGTCCAGTTGCTGCAGTACCAGTTCCGATGTGCTTCCTTTGCTCTTCTGTTCCAGAAGGCGAACCGTTTCGATGCGGTGTTTATGGCGCGGGGGATGGGGGTCCAAGATCCAGCCGCCACCAATGGTGGTGGCTGGCGTGGCACGGCGAAGGATGAATCGCTGTTTCCTGCTGGCTACGATGGGCTCCTCCAGGACAAGCTGGCAGAGCACCGTATCGCCAGGTTGAACGGTTTTTCGATCATAAAGAACCAACCGGGCCATCACTTCGCTGGTGCCGATGTGGAGCTTGACAGGACTGTTTTGTTTCAGCGCAAAATCGAGCTCTTTCAGATAGTGCAGCTCGATGTCCAGCCGTTCCGTCGGCTCCCACTTCCCCGGGGTGACCAGTGTGTCTCCCCGCTGGACTTCCTCCAGCTCAACCCCGGTGATGTTCAGCGCTGCGCGTTGGCCGGCGACGGCCCGTTTCACAGAGTGGCCGTGTACCTGGATGCTGCGTACCCGCACTTTTTTCCGTTTGGGCATCAGTTCCAGCTCATCACCGACCGATATCGCACCGGAGTAGATGGTCCCTGTGACGACGGTGCCGATTCCTTTCAAGGTGAAGACGCGATCAAGCGGATGAAAGGTATAGCCTGTGACCGGCCGCGGCGTCACCTTCTTCAGTTCCTGTTCAATGAGGTGTTTCAGTTCCTCTACTCCCGCCCCGGTGACGCTGGAGACAGGCTGGATGGGCGCATCCGCAAACAGGGTTCCTTGCAGATTTTCCCGAACGTCCTCGCATACCAGTTCCAGCAATTCTTCGTCGACCAGATCCACTTTGCTGATCACGATGATTCCGTGTTGCACCCCGAGCAATTCGACGATTTGAACGTGTTCCCTGGTTTGCGGCATGATTCCTTCATCCGCTGCGATGACCAAGAGCACCAGATCCATTCCGCCGACTCCGGAAACCATGTGGCGGATAAACCGTTCATGCCCGGGGACGTCCACAATGGATACCTGTTGGCCGCCGGGGAGAAGTAAAGGGGCAAACCCCAATTCAATCGAGATGGACCTTTCTTTTTCTTCCTTGAGGCGGTCCGTGTTGACTCCCGTTAAGGCTTGAGTCAGTGTCGTCTTTCCGTGATCAATATGGCCGGCTGTTCCGATGACATAATGAGGCAAACCCGTGTGATCCAACCCACTTCCCCCCGTTCTTTCATACCCACTTGGATTATAGACGAGGCGGGCAGGGGTTTCAATCACAGAAGGTCAGACGCGAATCTGGACGCGGTAATGGCGGAGCCAAAAGTCGACCTGGATGAGATAGGCGAACAGTTGAGGGATGTTCATCAGTTGGCCGAACCAGGGGAGATGGAGCTGTTCCGCGCGAGCGGCAAGTTCCCGGACGACGGCTGGCTGAATGAGCGGCAGCAAGGGTGAGCCGGAATCGTCCAGTATCTCCAGCAGGCGTTGGCGCACCGCATGCAAATAGTCGGGATGGTAGGTCTTTGGGAATGGGCTTTTCCGACGGTATAATACATCCTCCGGCAGGTATCCTTTCATGAGGCGACGAAGGATGCCTTTTGCATATCCGTCCACTTTTTTGAATTCCCAAGGGATGTTCCATACATATTCGACCAGCTGGTGATCGGCAAAGGGCGTGCGGATTTCAATGCCGGCTGCTGTCCCCATTCGATCCTGGCGGTCGATTAGCACCGGCATCCACCGGGTCAGGGTCAAGTAGGATAATTCCCGCGAGCGCGCTTCTTCGCCCGTTTCTCCTTCTAATCGCGGCACTTCACGGAGTGCCTCTTCATACCGGTGACGCAGATAATCTTCGGGCTGAATCAGTTTTTTCAATTCGGGGGAAAGAAGATGCAGCCTTTCCGCCACTTTCAGTGACCAGGGAAACGTAGTGGCTTTGCGGGCATGTTCCCAGAAGAACCAGGGGTATCCGCCAAACACTTCGTCGGCGCATTCCCCCGAAAGCACAATCGCGGCGTCGCGTTTGATTTCCCGGCAGAACAGGTACAGGGAGGTGTCGATGTCTGCCATACCGGGCAAATCGCGCAGGATCACCCCTTGATCCAGCGTTTCCGCCAGCGCAACCGGGTCGAGGAGGACGGAGCGGTGTTGGGTATCCAATGCCGAAACCATGCGGGGGATCCAGGCGGCATCCGGTTCCGGCTGATATTCATTGGCCGTAAAATACTGAGCGTTATCCCGGTAATCGACAGAATAGGTGACCAGCTTATGGCCGGAGGTTTGCTGATAGTGCCGTGCCGCAATCGCCGCGAGGCTGCTGGAATCCAGGCCGCCGGAGAGCATGCTGCCTACCGGTTGTTCTGCCGCAAGTTGCCGTTTTACTGCCGCAAAAAACAGGTGGCGGAGATGCTCGACCGTCGCTTCCAGATTTTCCTGGTGCGGTTGGCTCTGCAGTGACCAGTAGGCTGACGTGCGCAGTCCCTGGCGATTGTAGAGGAGGGCGTGTCCGGGCTTGAGTTCCTTTATCTGCCGGAAGATGCCGTTTCCCGGCGTTCGGTTGGGGCCGATGACGAAGATTTCAGCCAGTCCTTCTGCATCGACCACCGGCTGTATCTCCGGGTGCGCCAAGATCGCCTTGATTTCCGACCCGAAGGCAAAACCTGTGCCATGAAGCGCGTAAAACAACGGTTTGACGCCAAGGCGATCGCGCGCGAGAAACAGTTGCTCATTTCCCTCGTCCCAAATGGCAAAGGCAAAAACCCCGTTGAACCGTTCCAGGCAGGCGGCTCCCCATTGGATGTAGGAACGGAGAATGACTTCAGGCGTGTTGGTTCCTTGGGTGTTTCCCGTACCGGTTTTCCCCGCGTGAGTAAAGGGGTGCCCCAATTCCAAGAGGTCTTTTTGCAGCTGCTTGGCGTTATACAATGTCCCGTTGCAGACGATGACATAGCGCTGATGGCCGTGTTGAATGACAAGGGGCTGCATGACATCGTCCTCTGAAATCCGCAGATGGCAGTATACCAAGCTGGCATGCCCGGAAAACCACCAGCCGCGATCGTCGGGGCCGCGCTGACTTAATGCTTCACCCATGGCATGAATCACGTTTTGCTGTATCGATGATGCCATGTTCCAGTCAATCCATCCCGCTATCCCACTCATGTCGATTCCTCCCGATGATCAGGATGACCCCTCCGGAGAATCCGGAAGGGGATCTTCCCTACACACTATGCCTGCAGACTGGAACATGTGCGCTGGCCTAATCTTGCTCAAAGTGATACGAAATCGCGGCAAGCCCGTACAATGATGCCGTTTCGGTGCGCAAGATGCGCCTTCCGAGCGAGACGGCTTTCATCCCGCAGGTCACGCTTCTTTGCACTTCCTCTAGCTCGAACCCCCCCTCTGGGCCGATGGCCAGGAAAATCTTTCCTCCCGGGGGGCAAGCGGGAAGGACTTGGCTTAAGGGGACGGTTCCTTCTCCTTCGTATGCGATCATCGCCAGATCCGCTTCGCGGCTTTTGGCGATCAGTTCGTTCCAGTTCATCGGTGTTGTGATCACTGGAATAAAACTGCGTTGCGCCTGTTCGGCCGCCTCTTTGGCAATGCGTTGCCAGCGGCTGAGCCGTTTGCGGATTTTTTGCTCATTCCATTGCACGATCGTCCGCGCCGAGGAAAAAGGAATGATGCATCCGGCGCCCAGCTCCGTGCATTTTTGTATGATCCAATCCATCTTATCTCCTTTGGGGAGGCTTTGGGCGATCGTGACGTGAACCGGAAGTTCCCGGCGGATGGGCAACTCCTCGAGGATCTTGGCAAACACTGCCTGTTCTTGATGCGAATCGATTTCCGCAAGCACATCCCGTCCCTGCCCGTTGCTGCAGATGATGCGATCGCCCTTGCGCATGCGTATGACACGGATGAGATGGGCCGCGTCATCTCCCTCAATCACGACCGTATGGCTGGACATTTGCTCCGGCTTGACAAAATATCGTTGCATGTTTCCTCCTTGTTTTGTACTGGTTTGATTGTTTATTAGTACCACCTTGCGTCATTTTTGACAATAGCGGGTATAAAACGCTCGCAAGAAGTGCAATTTAATCCATGTTGGGTTGTCCCCGACAAGAACGAACAGGAGGAGGCATCGCAAGGTGAGCAACGTGCAACAGCAACTACAGCAGGTCAAGGCTGCGGCGCAACAGGCACAACAAGCCGTGCAGCAGGCCCAGGCGATGAACAATCCGCAACAGCTTCAACAAGCGCAGCAGCAATTACAGCAAGCGCAACAACAATTGCAGCAGGCGCAGCAGCAGTTGCAGCAAATTGAAAACCAGGTGGATGCGCAGGAGCTACTGCAAGCACAGGCACAATTGCAACAGGCACAACAACAATTGCAGCAGGCGCAACAATATATCCAATGAGCGGATGCAGGGAAGAGACGGCGAATCTCTTCCCTGTTCCATTTTCTGTGCTCCATTTTTGTGATTGACAGAGTTCCGAAAAAAATGATATGTAATGTATATCAATGTGAGAGAAACGAAGAAATGATAAGCTAGATTGAGATAATTTATAAAAATTGAATTGAAAACGCTTTCTTACTACATGCAATTTTCTAACATGAATTGCCGGACGATTGGAAAGAGGGGGGCAAGCATGACAGAGGAAAGGTTGCGTGAATTTATCAAAGCCTGCAAGGAGCAACTGGCCAACGGAAATGAAAAAGAATTGACAGCCATTTCGTTGCTCGTCAACCCGACCAGTAAAATGACCTATTGGGACATTGCCAGAGTATGTGGATTGCCGGTGGAAGTGGTGTTTGAGCTGCAAGAAGCGATTGACCATCGAAAAGGAAAATATTCTCATTTAGTGGAATTGTATCGGATGAGATATTCTTTGTAATATTTTTAAAATTATGGAGGTATGAGAGTGGCGGAAGAACAGAAGGGAATGTGGAGCAAAGAGCAAGTGGTACAGCTGGCCGGACGGGCATGGGAGAACGCCGCGTTGCAACCAGAAAGCGTCTTTATGTTTCGTTTTCTGCAATTTCAGTTTTCGTACGACGATGCCCGCAGGGAATGCCGGATTGAATGTCCTGTGACGCCTGCCATGTATAATCCGTTCGGGATTGTACATGGCGGGATTTATACGTTTATCGCCGATACGGCCATTGGGCATTTAAATTTCCGGTACAAGGATGCGCCTTACGTTTCGCTCGAGCTGAAGACCTCGTACCTCAAGTCGACGCAAACGGGAAAGCTGATCGCGACGGCAAGGTATGTACGGGAAGGGAACCGGGTGCTGTTTGCCGAAGCGACGGTGGAAGATGAATACGGAGAACGATTGAGTGTGACGACAGGCACATTTTATCGCGTCGGCGATGATTCAAGGACAAAAAAATAAATCCCTGAGAGCCCGGTATTTGCGGTTGGCGGGAGCGTGTGGGAATCGAACCCACCGGACGGCACCTGCCGTCCCGATCGGTTTTGAAGACCGCGGAGGACACCAGACCCTCATCCGCCCCCAATTCCACGAAACGATTATAGGACGATTTGGCTGAAAGATCAAATCATTCTCCGACGTCGTTGCCCATTCCCTTTATGCGAAAGTGCGCGGCATCGATGAACAGTCATCGATCAGAGTATAGGGACCGCCTCCTCGATTCATACTATCTTTGGATTCATCCGCATCAGGATTTATCCGGGAACGTTGCTACGAGGAGGCGAATTTCTTTGGCGAAAAAAGTGGCAGGTCTTGTCATCATGGCGGCTTTGGTCTGGATGTTGCTTCCGGGATGCGCTCCTGCACAAAGGCCCGCTGATGGCGATCAATGGCCCGATCGCACCTATTCCCCGAATGACATGTACGATCCCCGGCGGACCGGAAACCGATGGAATGACTGGATGGGTAGAGATCGGGTGAATCCGATGGATGTGGACAACGACGGAATCATGGATAACAACATCGGACGGAATAAACAGGGCGATTTGCAGCGGTTTGGCGGCGCTTATCGGGACGAGCCGCCGGTGAATGATGACAATGACGGTGTCTTGGGAGATTCGGTTGAACGCCGTCCGCCTGGTACCACGAGATGAACCGAAACAAGGGGCGTCCCCTAGTCGGAGGACCGATGGGACAGCCCCTTGTCTTTTTGCAACGCCTGTTTGAGACTGTCTGCGCAATCTGCGATTTCATCCGCTTCAATCGTTCGCATGTCCAGCCAAAACCTTTCCCGCCACAGGCGGCCAATGACAGGCGGCTGTCCGGTGCGCAAAGACTTCTCCAGTTCAGGCAAACTCATCGCGCGGGGTTTGATCCACACCAGCCACGTGGGCAAGGTGACACCTGGAAGAGAACCGCCGCCCACTTCTGAGTTGCCTTTTTCAATCCCGATCTCGGCCAGACCGGCCAATGGTTCCAGCAGTCTTTGCAGGGATTCCGCCTTTTCGCGCAACACCTCGAGGGGCGTGAGGATCATGTGCAATGTGGGAATGGCCTGTTTCGCCTGTTCGGGGAACAAGTACAAGCGGAGCGTCGCTTCGAGGGCGGCCAGCGTGAACTTGTCGACGCGCAGGGCTCGGTTCAGCTGGTTTTTTTTCAGTCGATCGATGAGCGGTTTCCGTCCCACAATGATTCCTGCCTGAGGCCCTCCGAGAAGCTTGTCCCCGCTGAAGCTCACCAAATCGACCCCCTTGCTGACCACTTCCTGTACGGTTGGCTCATCGCCGATGCCGTAAAGCCTCAGATCAAACATCACGCCGCTGCCAAGGTCGAGATAGACAGGAATCTGATGTTCCCTGCCCATTTGGACCAGTTCTGCAGCATCTACTTCGGCGGTAAAACCAATCGTCTTGAAGTTGCTCTGGTGAACCTTCATCAGGAGCGCCGTTTCCGCAGTGATATGCTTGAGGTAATCCTCTGGATGGGTTTTGTTGGTTGTCCCGACCTCGACCAGGCGCGCTCCGCTTTCCAACATGATCTCAGAGATCCGGAAAGAGCCGCCGATTTCAACCAATTCCCCGCGCGAGACGATCACTTCTTTGCCGCGGGCAAGCTCGCGGAGCACGAGGAACACCGCGGCGGCGTTATTGTTGACAACCAGGGCTGCCTCTGCCCCCGTCAGCTGACAGAGCAATGCCTCTACATGCTCATACCGTGATCCCCGTCTGCCTTCTTCCAGGTTGTATTCCAGGTTATTGAAGTGCTTCGCCACCTCAAGCATGGCCCGGCAGGCCGCCTCCGCGATCCGGGCACGTCCCAGGTTGGTGTGGAGCACCACGCCGGTGCCGTTAATGACGCGGCGAAAGTTGGCGCGGCTGCGCTTTTTGAGATCCCGGATAATCTCTTCGATCAACTGATCTTCTGAAGGAATCGCGATCGCCTGCCCCTCCAGCAGTTGACGGCGAAGGTTGTCCAGGTATTGGCTGACCCCGTCCGAAACCCAGCGGGGAGAAGTCATTTCACTCCATTGTCGCAGACGTTCATCTTGCAGCAGCCGGTGGACCGACGGCAGCTGCCGGAGTCGCTGTTTCTGCTCGCCAGACAGCATCTGATTCACGTCCCCATGTTGGATTTTCACCTGATATCTTACCATCTTCTGCCTTTCAACACCAATCCACAGGGTTCGGAGGCGGCATCCCCATGCGCAATGCATGCGCAATGTGCCGTCCGTTGAGAAAGATTAGAGATGAGCCGTTGCCGTATGATATGATAAACATCAAGAACTGGAAAAGTAGGCGAGGGGTAGCGAATGATCTATCTGGACAACAGTGCGACCACCAAACCGTACCCGGAAGTGATCCAAACGGTTCAAGAAGTCATGGAAAGATATTTTGCCAATCCTTCCGCATTGCATGCCAAGGGGGAGGAAGCGCGCCGCCTGTTGGAGGAGGCCCGCAGAGCGGCTTCGCGCATCTTGCATGTGGAAGCCGATGAGGTCATTTTTACATCCTCGGCGACGGAAAGTAACAATCTGGCGATCAAGGGTGCCGCTTTTCAATATGCCCACCGTGGAAAACATCTGGTTACGACCACGGTAGAACACCCTTCTGTGGAACAACCCCTGGCTCAGCTCGTGGACTTCGGCTTTGAAGTGACCCGCATCCCGGTCGATCGAAACGGGGTCATCCGCGTCGAGGATCTGAGGCGCGCGCTCCGGGATGATACGATTCTCGTAAGCGTCATTTGGGTCAACAACGAGACCGGTTCGGTGCAGCCGCTTGCGGAGATCGGCAGGCTCCTGAAAGAGCGGCGCAAAGTGATTTTCCACGTGGACGCGGTTCAGGGATTTGGCAAGTTGCCGCTTGATCCGAAAGCCTGCGGGATTGACATGCTCAGCTTGTCGGCGCACAAGTTTCATGGTCCGCGCGGCGCCGGGCTGTTGTACCTGCGCCGGGGACTTGCCCTGTCTCCGCTTTTGGCAGGCGGCGGCCAGGAGGGCGGGGCAAGATCCGGCACCGAAAATCTGCCAGGCATTGTCGGCATGGTCCAGGCCATGCGCCTGACGGAACAACAACGAACAGAAAAGCAGGGCTATCTTGAGCGGTTGCGGCGCATTCTGCTGGACGGCATCCGCGACATCCCGGAAGCCATGCTGAACAGCCCGCCGGACGGGGCGCCGCATATTTTGAATGTCTCCTTCCACGGGATCAAACCGGAAGTGCTGATCCATGCCCTGGAAGAGAAAGGGGTCTACGTGTCGACGCTTTCGGCCTGTTCTGCGCGCCGGCAAAAACTGAGCCGCGTCCTTTTGGCGATGGGAATGGACGAAGAACGTGCCGGGAGCTCGATCCGGTTCAGCCTCACCTATTCAAACACCGCAGAAGAAATGAAAGAGGCGGTGCGGATCTTGCAGGAGACGGTCAAGCAACTGAGGGAATGGACGGAGGTGAAACGGTGAGAAAGCGAATCATGATCCGGTTTGGGGAACTGGCGCTGAAAGGGAAAAATCGTGGCGATTTCGAGCGGCAACTGGTCCAAAACATCAAGGACGCCTTGTCGGATCTCCGGGAGACGGAAATCCAGAAAGCGTATGGCCGGCTTTATGTCTTGGTGCCGACGGATCTGTCGGAGGAGGCGGCGGATCGCCTCAAATGCATTTTCGGCATCTCATCGTTCAGCTTTGTGGAGGAGGCAAAACCAGACCTTGCCGACATTCAACAGACGGCTTTAAAGCTGGTGATGCGCAAGTTGGAGCGGGGCAAACCCGGTTCGCAGCCGGAAAGCGGCGCGCCGGAAGGCCAAACGCTACTGACGTACAAGGTGGAGACGCGGCGTGTGGACAAATCTTTTCCGCTCACCTCGATGGAGGTCAGCCGCAAAGTGGGAGGCTTTTTAAAGGCCCATGCGCCGCTCAAAGTGGATCTTTACGAACCGGATCTTCCCATTCACATTGAAATCCGGCAGGAAGGGGCCTTTCTGTTTTCCGATGCCATTCCGGCAGCCGGTGGCCTGCCGGTGGGAAGCAGCGGGAAAGTGCTCCTGATGCTTTCCGGCGGCATCGACAGCCCGGTCGCCGGATGGCTGACGATGAAACGGGGGGTCCAGCTGGAGGCGGTCCATTTTCACAGCTATCCGTTTACAAGCGAACAGTCACGCAAAAAAGTGGAGGATTTGGTCCAAATTCTTACACGATATGGCGGCAAGATCCGGTTGCACGTGGTTCCTTTTACCGAAATTCAGACCGAAATACGAAAAAATTGTCCCGAGTCTCTGGGTATCACCATCATGCGCCGGATGATGCTGCGGATCGCCGAAAAGCTGGCGGTGAAATACCGGGCTTTGGCCATTGCGACGGGTGAAAGCCTTGGCCAGGTGGCCAGCCAGACGTTGGAAAGCATGTTGACGATCAATCAGGTCACCCGCCTGCCGGTGCTCAGGCCTGTCATTGCCTATGATAAACAGGAAATCATAGCCCTTGCGAAACAAATCGGCACGTACGACATTTCCATCCTTCCTTATGAAGATTGTTGCACCATTTTTACGCCGAAGTCTCCAAAGACGCGGCCCAGGCCGGAGATGGCTGAACGGGCGGAGCAAGCCCTGGACGTGGATGTTCTCGTTCAGCGGGCCGTTGCGCAGGTGGAGTCGGTCTGGTTTTACCCTGGCCAGAACAAGAAGGAATTCCAGTATTTTTGATTCGAGTATGAAGCTCCTTTCTCAGGAGGATACTGAATTTGAGAAGTGTGAGATGAGAACGGAATGAGGAAGGAGCGTGATTGGTCTTGAATGCCGCATTGTTGCAAGTTTGGCAAACGTTTGACCAATGGTATCAACAGATGATGAAACTTCAGCCTGTCAACCCGGCGGAAGAAAACTTGTTTCGCGTGCAAATTCTCCGTTATTCGGGACAACCTTTGCAAACTTCGGATGGCGGTGTCATTGAAGAAGGTGACCTGATTTGCAAAATCCATCTGCATAATTGTCTTCTCATGCAAAAGTTAAAGGGGATTACCCACCAGAACCGGCTTGGCCTGTATACGTTGAAAGAAATACGGCGTTCGCTGCCCGGGTTGGCCCGCTTTGTGCGAACGCATCCTGACGAAGCGCTGATCAAGGGGATTGTGGGAACAACCATCCTCTACCGTGGCGCCTCCCAGTTGGGTTTTTCGATTGCGGAAATGCCCCCCAATTTCTACAATCAAATGAAAAATGGCTACTTGCTGTGGATGCTGTGGTTGTGCCATCCCGAAGGGAGGCGCCGTTTGCAGCGCAATCCGGAAAAATTGAGAGTCAAGCAATTGTTCATGACCAAAGAGCAATTGTACCAAAAATACGGGGGTCAACAGGAGGACAGCTATGCGACGAAAAGTGTTGCTCGTCACTGAGACCATCGCCGGTCACGGACATCTTCGTGCGGCAGAGGCGATTCAGCAGGCGATGCAGTTAGTCGCACCCAATATCGAGACAAAATTGGTCACAACCATGCCGTTTGTCAGTTCGGCGCTGGAAAGGACCGTTCGCAAGGTTTATCTGAACACGCTCAAAGTGGCGCCCAAAATGTGGGGATGGGCCTATGAGAGCGAGCGGGTGACCAGTTCGTTTTTAAAAGAAGGGCTGGCTCGGACGGTGGCGGTGAAATTGGAAGCGTTGCTGGATGAAGAACAGCCGGATGTGGTGGTATGCACCCATGCCTTTTCGGTAGGTGCCTTTGGTTTTCTCAAACAGAAAAGACCTTCCTTTGTCCTCGGGGCCGTGATCACCGATTTTGACCTCAATGGATTCTGGGTTCATGAAGGCGTGGACTTTTACCTCGTCAGCAATGAACAGCTAAAACGGAAGTTGGTTGAACGTTTTGACATTCCAGCGTACAGAATCCACGTCACCGGTATACCGATCGACCTGAAGTTTGCCCCCATTCTCCGAACCCAAAACAGGGAAAAGTTGCGACAGCGGCTGGGAATCGCCCGAGAAGAGTTCTTTTTGCTGGTTACTGGGGGCGGAACAGGGTACGGGCCCTTGGATCAGGTGGTGGAAGTGCTGGATGGCCTGGATGGACCGCTGGTCATCGCGGTGATTACGGGGCAGAATACGGAAATGTACGTCAAGCTGATGGACATTGCGGCGAAAAGCCGGCATCGTGTCCGCTTGTACGGGTATGTGGACAATATGGAGGAGTTTATGCTCGCAGCCGACCTGATGATTTCCAAGCCGGGGGGGCTGAGTGTTTCGGAGGCCCTGGCGATCGGACTTCCCCTTTTGATTGTTCAGCCGATTCCAGGCCAAGAAGAGCGGAACAGCCGCTATCTTGTCAAACAGCGGGTTGCCTTCAAGGCGGAGGAGCTGGATGAAGTGGCGGAGATTGTCAAGCAAGTCATGCATCGTCCTGAGGTTTTGGATGTGATGAGGGAAGCCGCAGAGAGGCTGGGAAAACCCTATGCCTCCCTGCAGGCTTCCGGAATCATCCTGGATTACTTGAACCTTCCGGTTCTTGAAACGCCGATCCCGACCAAATGATGGAACGTGATCTCCGGCCGGGAACGAAGGCGAATATTAATCCCTGTCTGTCCCAGCCCTTCGCTGATATAAAAGGGCCTGTTGCGATAATAATGCAACCCTTTGATGATGTTCAGTTGAGGCAAAGGGCCCATTTTGCTCAGATGATACGGACGTGGCCAGTGAATCTGCCCGCCATGGAAGTGGCCTGAAAGGAGATAATCGTAGGGGTAGGACTCCATTTTCAGCACGACATGCGGATCATGGCTCAGCACGAGGCAGATATCCTGCGGGTCTACCCCCTCGAACGCCTGTTCCACGTCATCGTGGCCGGTGTATGCATCATCAATGCCGATGACGGACAACACCTTGTCCCCGCAAACGATCCGCCTGTTCTCGTTTCGCAGGAGAACAACGCCCATCTCCTCAAACACCGTGAGCAACTTTGCAAAATCCTCACCCTGAAGGACGTAATCATGATTCCCCAAGACGGCATAAATGCCCAGGGAAGGCTTAAGGTCCTGCAACACCTTTAAATAGCCGCGCAATTTCGCGATGGATTCGACGCGATCCAGGAAGTCCCCGGTCATGGCGATCATGTCCACCGGACGATCCTGGATTTGTTTTTTGAGCCTTTCCGGAGATATGGAAATCCGTTCCATATGCAGGTCGGTCAAATGCAGGATACGCAATCTATTTTCATGAAAATCGGGCATGTCCTGTTTTTTGGTTACCGGTATCGTCAACTGTTTGACATGTGGCCGGTATGTGGCCCGATGCGCGTACAAATAGACGAGCAGGCCAGCGAGCAAGAGGGTCCCGATGATCCCGAAAACCACAAACACATCTCCTCCCCTAAAATCTTCACAGATATCTCTACTATACTGAAAATCTTGTGCTGTCGGCTAGAGGCGATAATTGGAAAATGGTTGCCAAAATTTAGCTGAAAGGCTTTTCCTTTGACGAACAAAGCCCTTCTTTTGACGAACAAAGAAGGAATTTTTATGAAAATGTCGAAAAAAATCTATATGTAAACTTATCAAAGCAAAAAAATGAGGAGGGACCTGATTGCTCGAGCGGGAGCCGGTAGGTTACGTCGATCGCCTGTTGCAGCAGGGCCTCGAACTTGGCGCCAGTGATTTGCATCTGGAGCCCCTTGAAAAGGGATACCAGGTGCGGGCCAGGGTGGATGGATTGCTTCGAACGCTTGAAGTGGCGGAGGACAAAGGGTTTTTCCTGACGGTCGCCTCACGCTTGAAACTGTTGGCAGGGTTGGACATCGGACAGCAGCGCCTGCCGCAAGACGGTTCATTTGTGTGGAGCAACACGGATCAGGGGCGGAAGGTGAATATCCGTTTATCGACGCTGCCGATTACGAATGGTGAAAAACTGGTTCTGCGGATACTGGCGGGACATCAATTTTCCCATTTTTCAGATCTAGGCATGAATTCGGGCATGGAAGCCCGCTTTCGCCAAGCGTTGGAGAACCCGGGATTGGTTCTGGTGACTGGCGCGGCTGGTGCCGGAAAAACAACAACCCTGTATACGGTGTTGAAACAGTTCGATCGAAGGCGACTGAATGTGGTCACCCTGGAAGAACCGGTAGAGTATCGCCTGGAGGGTGTCCAGCAGGTTCAAATCAACCGTTTGTCCGGACTGGATTTTGCCAATGGATTACGGGCCATTTTGCGTCAGGATCCGAATGTGATCCTGGTTGGCGAGATCCGCGATGCGGAAACCGCCAAATTGTCCTTGCGGGCGGCTCTGACTGGCCACCTTGTGCTGTCGACGTTACATACGACGGATGCTTGCCAAGCCCCTGTCCGCCTGATTGAAATGGGCGTTGAACCCTACCTGGTCGCTTCCGGGCTGAATGCGGTGCTGGCGCAGAAGCTGGTCCGCAAAATCTGTGCCGGCTGCCAGGGACTGGAGCGGCATTGCAGGCAGTGTGGCGGAACCGGATTTGACGGACGCACCGGGGCATTTCAACTGCTCCTCTTCGACGCGGCGTTACGTGAATCGCTGATGGATTTTCCGTCATCGACGCGCATCCGTGAAAAGGCACTGGAGAACAAGCTGTTGTATACATCGAAGCGTTTCGACCGGCAACCGGTCTTTTTCTTGCAGTCTGCAGCAGGTCCAGGGAAAGGAGCGGCAACATTTTGAAACAGGAGCGCTTGCGAAGGATGAAGGCGGACCAGTGGGCCTGGTTTGCGGAGCAGACAGCTGAATTGTTGCGTTGCGGCGTTCCTTTGCGGGAGACGTTGACATTGCTGAGCGAGAGCAAAGGGATCCCGCGGGCGCAGATAAAGCGGGTCCTAAGTTATCTGGAACAGGGGGTTCCTTTTTCCCATGCTCTGGAGCGGGCTGGTTTTTCCGCCTTGTTTGTGGCGCTTATCGCTGCGGCAGAAGTCTATGGCGGATATGTGCACGCGTTACAAGAACTGGCACGCCATTACCGGCAGCAGGCACTCTTGACGGCGCGTCTGAAGCAAGCGTCCACGTATCCGCTGCTCGTGTTGCTGTTGACGCTGATCGCTTTTTTCTTTCTTCTTTACTTTGTATTGCCTCAATTCCGCCTCTTGTACGAGGCGATGCAAGTGGAGCTGCCATGGTGGACATGGCTGCTGCTCCGTTTCGGTCAGCTGGTCCAGGGTTACGGCTGGCTTTTTCCGGTGCTGATATCCGGGATCTTGCTTTTTGGCTGGCTGATAGTCCGGACACGGCATGGGATCCCCCTGCTGCAGACGGTCATCTATCGCTTGCCGGGAATCGGGCGTTGGCTGAAGCTGAGAAACAGTCATTACCTGGTGCAGCAACTGGGATTGATGCTGAAAAACGGCGTTTCCCTGGACACAGCCTGTGCCATCTTGGCCAGGAGCGGTCCATCGGCGCGCATCCGCCAGGTATTTGAAGGGTTAAAGTGGGAATTGGAACGGGGATGCATGTTCAGTCAATCGTTGGCCATCTACAGGCAATATTTTGATCCGTTGCTGCCTGAGATTCTGATGATTGCCGAAAAATCAGGCAGGCTGGCGGCGACGCTGGAACTGTTGCGTGACAGGTTTGCGCAACAGATCGTTTACGGCAACCAGCTGCTTGTCAAGTTGTTCGGGCCCGTCCTGATTTTTTTCGTGGGCAGTGTCATGGGTTTCATGATGGTTTCACTGCTCATACCCATGTTCCACTTGGGAACAAAATAGGTTTTGCGGGGTGAAGAAGTCCATGTACCAGCGAAAATTTTTTCGGGAGTCCGGCTTTACCTTGGTGGAAATGATTGTCGTCCTTTTTGTGATCAGCGTGGTTCTGATGATCGCTTTGCCGGATTTGAGACAATCCGGGGTAAAGGCACAGGAAACCACTTGTGAAGCCAACCAGCGGCTGATCCGGTCGCAGCTGGAAAATTATTATCTGGATCATCGCTATCAGTACCCCCTGGAGGGCAAGGTTCCACCGGCTTCCTCCCAAGAAGTGTTGAATCAACTCCGGAGCGAGAAATACCTGCAGACGATCCCGGCTTGTCCTTCTGGCGGCGACTACATGTTGACCTTTGAACCGGCGGGCGGTTCTGACCGCACTGCCCATGTGACGTGCAGTGTTCATGGCGAACTGGGTTTGTGAGCCGGCTTTGAAAAGAAGGGAAGGATGTGGCCATGAATGGAGGGCGGAACAGGTTGACCGGCTTCCGGGCTTCCTTTTCTATGCCCGCGCCGGATGCCGGTTTTACGTTGGTTGAAGTGACGATCTGTCTCTTGATCCTACTTGTCCTGTTTTCCCTGGGGCTTCCCACAGTGGAATACAGTCTGGAAAGAAGAGCGCTTGAGGACTTGGTTTCGCAATATCTTGCAGATTATATGTATGCCCAATCGCTGGCGATTGCCCAGAGTACATTCACCAGCATTCAGTTCGCGCCTGATTCGCATGTTTACACGATCCGGCGCGGCCAAACCGTGTTGAAGCGGGTGTCATACGATACACGGATCCGGGTCGGCAGCAATTATGGGATGCCCCGGCCGCATGAGGTGAGATTTGATTCCAGGGGGTATGTACAGGCCGGCGGAGAGTTTTTTCTCTCTGGAAAGTACCAGTCAAAACGATTGATCATCCAGGTGACTTCCGGGCGTATCCGGGTGGAGGATGGGTGAGGAGTGGGGAACGGTTGAAGGCAGATCATCGGTGCAAACACTCGGGTTTTACCTTTCTGGAGATGCTGTTGGCCACCTTGCTCCTGGCCGTTTTTTGCGGCGGTCTCATGGCCGCCTGGGAGCAGTTGGCCGCAAACCGGCAAGAGAGGATGATTCAGATGGAGGCGCTGATGTTGGCACAAAATCGCATGGAAGGGATGCGAGCCGATTTTTGCCGGCCCTCGAGCGAGCAGGTAGTGGGGAAACACGGTACCTATCTTTTGAGGCAGCAGGCGACCGATGTGGAACCGGGTTTGATTTGGTGTCAGATTGAAGTGGAGTGGCGGGAAGGGACCGGTGGTGCGCTGTCCGCCGTACAGCTGGGCAAGCTGTTTCAAAAGGGTGTCGTTCCGGAAGGGGGTTCCGGTAATGGGGCAGCCGGCCTCCAAGAAGGGGTTTACCCTGGTTGAGACGTTGGTTGTTTTGTTGTTATTCGGGGTTTCCCTGGTTGTCATTACCAGCGTGATCACCCCTTTGTTTCGGCAGGAAGCGCGCTTACAGAATGAATGGTACCTGCAGTCGGAAAGCCTGCTCTTCTTCCACGATCTCGCCAGAGAACTCCGGGCAGCCCGGGAGATTGAGATTCGTCAAGGGATGCTCTTCGCAACGGTGCCGCAGCCAAAAGTGAATCCGCCTCTTCAGGAGGAATTGTTTACATATCAGTATTACCTCGATCAGGAAGGGCGTTTCATTCGCCGTGTTCGCCAGGGGGGCAGCTATGTCGGGTATACCATCCTCTTGCAACATGTCCAGACCCTGCAATTAAACGTAGAGGAAACGGGTGTCCTGCGAATAACCGGAACCATGAGACGGGACGGCGCAGAGCATTCGTTTGAATGGTCGGTCCTGCCTAGGCCGGGGTGAGGAAACCGATGGACAAGGGCCGAACGCAGCGAGGTGCCGTGCTCATGATCACCCTGGTTTTCTTTACATTGGCTTTTTTGTTGATTGGCGGCCTTCTGACCAGCGCTCTCGTCCATGAACGGACGTTGGCATTGCACCGAGGGCATGTCCAGTGCGTCTACCTTGTGGATTCCGGACTGGCATGGGCTCGCTTGCATCTTGCGCAGGATCCCGATTGGCCAGGAGGGGTCATGGAAGTGCCTCTGGGCGCCATCGAAGTCGAGATCTCGGTTCAAGCAAGCGGGCGGCGGGAACTTTTCATCCGGGGCCGGACAGAATCGGCGAAAAGCCAGGTCAGGGTCTGGTTGGATGAGGAAGGACGCGTGTTGTTGTGGCAGGAGGTGGCCGCGAGTCATTGAACCTTTTCAAAATCTGAAATGGGTGCCTGTCGGATGACCATCTGTCATGGAACCACATATTCTGCTTCTAAATGGGCTTGAAGCCAATCTATCCATGACGAATGGCGAATGGAGGTTCAGCATGACATGGAACCGGAAATCCGGATAGGCAAACCCGTGTTTCTCCAGCAGGCATCGGGTGCTTGGGCACGCCGTCATCAGGACAAGAAGGACGATCACTTGCGCCCGGTACCGATCGGCAAACACCAGCTTCCACCGCTGCCCTATGAATACGGGGCTTTGGAGCCTTATATCGCCAAAGAAATCATGGTCTTGCATCACACCAAACATCATCAAAGCTATGTGGACGGTCTCAACCAGGCGGAAAAAAAGATGCTTGAGGCACGCCAGACCGGTGATTTTTCGTTGCTTAAGCATTGGGAAAGGGAGGCTGCTTTTCACGGGGCCGGCCATTATCTGCACACCATCTTCTGGTCAAACATGTCGCCCCAAGGCGGCGGGGAACCTGAAGGGTTATTGGCCAGACAGATCGTTGAGACCTTCGGCAGTTTTAAATCGTTTAAAAGGCATTTTACCGAAGCGGCCAATCGGGTGGAGGGAGTGGGCTGGGCGGTGTTGGTCTGGGCTCCCCGAGCCCATCGTCTGGAGGTTTTACAGGCAGAAAAACATCAAATGAACAGTCAGTGGGACGTGATTCCCTTGTTGGTGCTGGATGTATGGGAACATGCCTATTATCTGCAATACCGTAACGAACGGGCCGACTACGTGAATGCCTGGTGGAACGTTGTCCATTGGGATGACGTTTCGTCGCGCCTGGATCAAGCCATCCAAGTTCGCTGGAAACCTTATTGATTGACACGGTGTCCCGACGGCAGATGACATCTGCCAGGGGACATCTTTTTTTATTCTCTAAATTACCTCATTTTTCCTTACATCCCATTCATTTACTAACCAAATCAACCACCGGTCATGTTAAGATCCAAACTGGACATGCCATCAAAAGGGAAGGTGATAGGGTGCGAGGAAAAAATGGGAAAAAAATGTTGATCTGGTTGATCAGTGCCGCATTTCTGGTGCAAGGACTGTTTTTGGCGTTGTCCGTTCCGACCGCCGATGCGGCGGCCGCAACCAGCAATGCTGCCAGCCGGAGTGCTGTGGCCGACCGAATTATTGCTACGGGCATGAAATATATAGGAACGCCGTACTATTTTGGCGCAAGGTCGGGTGATACCCGCAGATTTGATTGTTCCTCCTTTACGCAGTATGTCTATGGAGTCAACGGCATCAAATTGCCGCGAACGTCCCGTCAACAAGCCCAGGTCGGGACGTATGTCCCCAGGAGCCAAGTACAAAAAGGGGATCTGGTCTTTTTCTCCACAAAACGCAATGGCAGGATTGACCATGTGGCGATTTATATGGGGGACAGCAAGCTGTTGCATGCCATTACCCGTCCCGGCGTGACCGTGAGCAAAGTCACTTCGTATTGGTCGAACACGTATGTTGGTGCGCGTCGCGTCATTCAATAGACGGGAAAAAGAAGGATCCGGTTTCGCAGAAACCGGATCTTTTTTTGTGCGCCCGGCATGGGTGTTGGCTATAGGGTGAAAGTCCCGAACGGGGGCTGGCGAGCGCCTACCGTTAGCCGAGAGCAAGGGTGTCCACCGCGAGGTGGAATCTGGAGGAAGCTTAAGGCAAACGCTTGACCTGAGGTACACGAACCCAATCTGAGGCTGGGTTAGCCGGATGAGTCTGCGAAACAAGACGAAGTCCTAAGCCGCCAAGGGCTAGCTCCAGTATATTGGGCAGGTACATGAGCGGAAAGTCCACACCCTTACCCGGGGAGGTCTGTACGGAACGCCATCTGCAGATGGTAACCGGTGTCGAAAGGCACCGCTGAACGTACAGAAGTCAGCAGAGGCCATAGTACCTTCACAGGGACGCCTGGAAGGGAAGGGCCGAACGTCAACTCAAGGATGAAACAGACTCTTTCGAGATTCGATGTGTAGAACGCAGAATTCCGGAAGGAACTGCTTGGGGGAAGTACGGGTGAAGCCCGGAGGGACCCCAAGAGGGCGGAGCATCGACCGGCAAGACCTGACACTCATCCTGCGAAGGGAGAAATATCGGATGGCCTTGATGGAACAGATTCTGTCACGGGAAAACATGCTGCAAGCCCTGCGCCGGGTGGAAGCAAACAAAGGTGCGGCAGGGATTGACGGAGTCACAACCCGACAACTCCGGGCCACCATTGTCCAACACTGGGAAGCCACCAAAG
>LZRT01000074.1 GCA_002159075.1 Bacillus thermozeamaize | reverse complement strand
AGTCACTTCGCATATTCCGCAGGCCTCCCCAGATAAGAGCGTCATCTTTCCGCCCGCGACCACCGGAGTTTACAGAATTAGCCCTTGGCGGCTTTGGATTTCGTTGTGTTTGGGCAACTCATCCGACTAACCCTGCCTCAAATCCGGTTCGTGTACCTTGGCCCGTGCGTTTGCCTCCGGCTTCCTTCAGATCCCGCCTCGCGGCAGGCACCCTTGCCTTTGGCTAATGGTAGGCGCTCGCCAGCCCCCATTCCGGACTTTCACCGTAGAGATGACGCCCATGCTGGGCGTACCAGAAAAAAAGAAGCCTTGAAAATCAAGGCTTCTCGGATTTTGTATGTATGGTGCGGTCGGCGAGACTCGAACTCGCATGGGCTTGCGCCCGCCACCCCCTCAAGATGGTGTGTCTGCCAATTCCACCACGACCGCATTCTGACACGGGGTTTCGCTGATGAGAACTGGTTTGGTGAGCCATGGAGGATTCGAACCTCCGACACCCTGATTAAAAGTCAGGTGCTCTACCTGCTGAGCTAATGGCTCATGGTGACCCGTAGGGGATTCGAACCCCTGTTACCTCCGTGAAAGGGAGGTGTCTTAACCACTTGACCAACGGGCCGATGTGTCGGAATCGATGCGTTCCGAACGCAGCGAACCCCGTTCAGACAGGAAAGATTATAGCCGAATCCCCCGCCCGAGGCAAGGGTTTTGGCGGATTTTCCAAATGAAATTCCCGCGGGCCGAACGCCCCGGGAATCGGATGGCGTTGGTAATGGCGGAGAGAGAGGGATTCGAACCCTCGCGGCTGTTACACCCTAGCGCTTTAGCAAAGCGCCCCCTTCATCCACTTGGGTACCTCTCCGCGCATTGGCTCCCCGAACAGGACTCGAACCTGTGACGCCTCGGTTAACAGCCGAGTGCTCTACCAGCTGAGCTATCGGGGAATGCGAAAAAAACTCCTAAAGAGACATGATTTAATGTAGCATGATCCATGCGGGAAGTCAAGGTCTGGAAGCATTTTCCAACGCCAGGAGCCGCAGGGTTCCGCCGCACCGGCCGCACCGGTACCGGCGCGGGTTCATGCGTTTTTTGCGCGGGTACCGCATGCCGCAGCCGCGGCATAACAGGAGGTAGCGGACGGGCAGCGTCCGTCGCGGGCCCGGCAGGGGCCGGCAGTACCGGCACGCGCCCACGGCCTTCATCAGGGCTTTGAAATCGGCATCGCGATGGCGGTATCCTTTGCCCTGAAGATGCAAATGATAATGGCACAGCTCATGTTTGATGATGCGCTCGGTTTCCTCCGGGCCGAAGGCGGCGAGCTGATGCGGGCTGATCTCGATGTCGTGGGTTTTCGCGAAATAGCGTCCCCCCGTCGCCCTGAGACGGGGATTGAAGGTCGCCCTGTGCAGGAACGGGCGGCCGAAAAAGGCCAGCGACACCCTTTCCACCCAGGCTTGAAGTTCTTCGTCGGTCACGGCTTCCCTCTCCCCTTCGAAACGCTTGTACGAACACTCTGCTTCGGGCCGGATGCGGCTTTCCCCCTTGAACGGCGGGGCGGCATGGGCTACACTGACACTGATGAACGATGGCCCGGCCGCCCGCGGCCGGATGTCCGGATCTTGGGCCCTGGGGGGGAATCGCGAAATGTCGGAATTGTCCTATGTCATCCTGCAGGAACCGGACGGCAGGGTCGTGTTCGTGGAAATGCCCGCCACGCACGCCTACCAGCTGAGCGCCTTGCTGATCAGGCTGCACAAGGAAGCGGTCAAGCTGACCGCCGACAACGTGCCCGCGCTGCCCCGGCCGCTGGCCGAGTGCCGGATGCTGGAAACCCTCGGCGACGTGGAGAAACCCGTCAGCGGGCTGGATTACGTCGGCAGGCTGGAGGAAGCGTTCGCGGCGGTCCGCGAGACGTCCTATCCGCTGATTTCCCTGCTCACCGAGATCCGCGCGCTGAAAGTGCAGCTGGAACACTGGATGGAAGAAGCCGGTTCCGCGTAATCGGGATCAAAGCGGGCGCATCAGGGCGGGCCGGGACGGATCGGAACCGCCCAAACCCGGTTCGCTGACGCCCAAGCCGTTTGGGACCTGCACGGCCTTTCGCCGGCCTCCATATGCTAATACTGCCCACCGAAGCCAACAGCACGCGTGGAGGGAGGACGAAAGCCATGCCGCAGTGGCTGTGCAACCAGCTCATGCGGGCTTTCCACAAGAAGGACGTAAACCAGATCAAAATGCTGAACGACTGCTGGTTTTTCTACCGCAACCGCGGGTCGGTCCGGGCGGGGTCGGATCGCGAGGCGAACCAAAACCAGCCCTGAAGGCGGACCGCCCGGGGCACCGATCCCGACACGGACGCTCTGGACCCCGATCCCCGACACGCACCTCCGGGACACCGATCCCGACGATCGGCGTACCGGCCCCGACACGGTCGTTCAGGACACCGGTCCCCGCATGGTCAGTCCGACCCGCCCTCTTTTCACGTCCACGTCCAGCACCCACACCGTCACCGTGTCCCCCACCGTCACCACTTCACTTGGATGCTTGATGTACCGGTCGCTCATTTGCGAAATGTGGACAAGCCCGTCGTTTTTGATGCCGATGTCGACGAACGCCCCGAAATCGACCACGTTGCGCACCGTTCCCTTGAGTTCCATGCCCGGCTTCAAATCCTCGATGTCGAGCACGTCGGTGCGGAAAATCGGCGGCGGCAGATCTTCCCTCGGGTCCCGTCCGGGTCGCCGCAGGCTGTCCAGGATGTCCCGCAGCGTGGGTTCTCCGACGCCCAGGCGCGGCGCCAGCGCCGCCGGATCGACCTCCGTCAGGCGCTCCCGGCAGGCGGGCGTGCCGATGTCGTCCAGGGACAGGCCCAGCTCGGCGAACAGCCGCTCCACCACCCCGTAGGATTCCGGGTGGATTGGCGTTTTATCCAGCGGGTTGTCGCCGTCGGGGATGCGCAGGAACCCCGCGCACTGCTCGAACGTTTTGGCGCCGAGGCGCGGCACCTCCCGCAGCTGCTCCCGGTTCCGGAATTTCCCCCGCTCTTCCCGGAATTTGACGATGTTCTTGGCCAGGGCAGTATTGATCCCGGACACATAAGCGAGCAGCGACGGGGAGGCGGTGTTCACGTCCACGCCGACGTGGTTGACGGCCGACTCCACCACGTCGGCTAGGCTTTCCTCCAGCCGCTTCTGCGACACGTCGTGCTGGTATTGCCCGACGCCGATGGACTTCGGCTCGATTTTCACAAGCTCCGCCAGCGGGTCCTGCAGGCGGCGGGCGATGGACACGGCGCTGCGCTCGGCCACGTCCAGCTCCGGAAACTCCTCCTTCGCCAGTTCGGAAGCGGAATAGACGCTGGCGCCGGCTTCGCTCACCATTACGTATCGCAAGCCCCGCTCCGGCATGCCGCGGATGAGCTCCGCGACGAACAGCTCCGTCTCCCGCGACGCGGTGCCGTTGCCGATGGCGATGAGATCGACGCCGTGCTTTTCGATCAGGCGGCGGAACACTTCCGCCGCTTCCGCCTTGCGGTTGTGCGGCGGCGTCGGATACGCCACCGCCGTCTCCAGGAGCTTGCCGGTTTCGTCCACGACGGCCAGCTTGCAGCCGGTCCGGTAGGCCGGGTCCACGCCGAGCACCACATGGCCCTTCACGGGCGGCTGCAGCAGAAGATGCCGCAGATTCTCCGCAAAAACGCCGATCGCCTTCTCTTCCGCCTTCTCCGTCAGCTCCGCGCGGATTTCCCGCTCCACGGACGGCGCGATCAGTCGCCGGTACGCATCCTCCAAGGCCCTGACCAAAATCTCCCGCGTGGCCGACGGGCCCCGGATCACCCGTTTCTTGAGCCCGTCCAGCGCCTCCTCCGGCACCGCGATGCCGACCGCCAGCACCCCTTCCCGCTCGCCCCGGTTGATCGCCAGCACGCGGTGCGGCGGAATGCGCCGGACCGCCTCCTCGAAGGCGTAGTACATTTCGTACACGGACGGTTGCTCCGGATCCTTGGCGCGGCTTTGCAGCACGCCGCGTTCCCAGGTGAACCGGCGCACCCACCCGCGGATGGCGGCGTCGTCGGACCAGTCTTCGGCCAGGATGTCCATTGCCCCCTGCAGGGCGTCTTCCGCCGAGGCCACCCCTTTTTCTTCATTGATATATTTTGCGGCTTCCGCCAAGGGGTCGCCCTCCGCCGGCTGCCCGAGCAGCCACTTGGCCAAAGGCTCCAGCCCGCGCTCGCGGGCGACGCTCGCCCGCGTCTTCCGCTTCTGGCGATAGGGCCGGTAAAGATCCTCCACTTCCTGCAGCTTGACCGCCTTCAGGATCGCCTCCCGGAGCTCGTCCGTGAGCTTGCCCTGTTCGCCGATCAGGCGGATCACTTCCGCCTTGCGCTCCTCCAGCTGCCGCAAATAGGCCAGCCGGTCGCGGATGGCGCGCAGCCGCGTCTCGTCCAGCTCGCCGGTCATCTCCTTGCGGTAGCGGGCGATGAACGGGATGGTGTTGCCGTCCGCGAGCAGCCCGTCCACCACGCGGACTTGCCGGATTTGAAGGCCAAGCTCCTCCGCGACAAGGCGGTACAGCCTTTCTGCATCGAAGGCCGTCGCGGGGGCGGATGGTTCCGGTGAAGAACGGGGATGTTCCGCCGGAGGCGCCGGCGCTTCCGATGCGGACGATTGTTCCTGCAAAGCCGTGGGTTTATCCGTCATGCCGGTTTCTCTCCTTGCCACAAAAAAAGAAGCCTTGACTTCCGCCCGCACGGGCGGCCTGGCTCTGCTGCCGTCCACGCCGCGGCAACCTTGCGCACGGCGTCCGTATATGTTTTTCGGCGCGCCGTACACCGGCGGCGCCCATCGGCGTCAGAAGTCGATCAGCCCGAGGCTGATTTGCAGCGCTTCGTCCACCTTGCGCATCGTTTCCTCGTCCAGATGCGTGATCTTGTCCGTAAGGCGCTGTTTGTCGATGGTGCGGATTTGCTCCAGGAGGATGACCGAATCCTTTTCCAGACCGTGTTTTTTCGCTTCGATTTCCACATGGGTGGGAAGCTTGGCCTTCTGGATCTGGGCGGTGATGGCGGCCACGATGACGGTCGGGCTGAACCGGTTCCCGATGTCGTTCTGGATCACCAGAACGGGACGCACGCCTCCCTGTTCCGAACCGACGACAGGTGACAGATCCGCAAAAAACACGTCCCCGCGCTTGACGATCAAAGGCTACACCCCGCTTACCAGACGTTCGAGGGTGGTTTCCGCATCCCCTTCCGCGTGGATCGCTTCGGAAGCCATATGCAGGTTGATCTTCGCCATTTCCATGTAGCCGCGTTGCATGGCCTCGCGGATCATCCGTTTTTTGCGTTCGCTCAGATAATATCGCATCGCCTGCCGGATGATTTCGCTCCGGTTCGTCTTTTCCCTGGCGACCAAGGAATCCACTTCCTGCAGCAGTTGATCCGGCAGACTGATCATGATCCGCTTCGTTTGCGAATTAACCAACTCTGTTACACCTCCAGCGATTTTCCAGCGCGATCATCTTTTCCCAGTATTCCGTTCTTTCAGCCAATTATTCGACTTCAAGCCCGCGGGAACCAACATACTTAATTCGATTCCCCCGGCACAAATCCTTCCTGGTGAAAACAAAGAAAATCCTCAGAAAATCCGTGGCTCCCGCGCAAACACAAGGCCCGCGGCGTCAGTCCAACAGGGGATTGACCACCGACACGATTCGACCCTGCTTGACATAGACGCGCGGCACCCGGGCCGTCACCATGCAGACCACTTCGTAATGGATGGTGCCGAGCTTCGCCGCCAGCTCGCCGGCGGTGATGGTTTCGCCGCCCTGCCGGCCGATCAGCACCACTTCCTCGCCGGGAGCGACCGGCGGCTCGCCGGGCCCTTCCGCCGGGTCGAGGCGAATCATGCACTGGTCCATGCAGATGGTGCCCACCACCGGCACCCGGCGGCCGCGCACGAGCGCCTCCGCCTTGCCCGTGAGCATCCGGCTGAATCCGTCCGCGTAGCCCACCGGCAGTGTGCCGATGCGTTCCGTGCCGCCGGTCCGGTAGCGGATGCCGTAGCTTACGCCTTCGCCCGGCGGCATCGTCTTCACCTGCACGATCCGCGTCTTCAGGGTCATCACAGGCTCCAGCGGCACCCGTTCGCGTCGCACCTCTTCGCTGGGGTACAGACCGTACAAACCGATGCCCAGCCGCAGCATGCCGCCCACGAGATCGGGCAGATCAATCCCCGCGGCGCTGTTGCCCATATGAAAGATGTGCGGGGGCAGTCCGTGGCGCCGGACGTAGTCCACCACCCGCGCAAACCGTTCCGCCTGCATTTTCGCATAGGTTTTGTCCGCTTCGTCCGCCGTCGCGTAGTGGGTGTACACGCCCTCCACTTCCAGCTGCGGCAGGGCGCAGGCCTTTTCCAGAAACCGCTCGGCCTCCCCGCCCGGGCGGACGCCGATCCGGCCCATGCCGGTGTCGACCTTCACGTGCACTTTCAGCTTCGGACCGCCCGCCGGCAGCGATTCGGCCGCCTGCAACAGGTCTTCCCGAAACAGCGTCAGCGTGACGCCATGCTCCCGCGCCGGCCGGAATCCTTCCGGCGGCGTATAGCCCAGCACCAGGATGGGCGCCGTTACGCCGGCCTTCCGGAGATACAGCGCCTCGTCCAGAAACGCCACGCCCAGATAGTCGACGCCCGCCGCCACGGCTTCCCTGGCGACCTCCAGCGATCCGTGCCCGTAGGCGTTGGCTTTCACCGACGCGAGCAGCTTCGTGCCCGCCGGCAAGGCGTTTCGGAAAGCCCGGATGTTGTGCGCCAGCGCGTCCAGGGAAATCTCCGCCACGGTCGGACGGTAGCCAATGAACACGAACCCGTCACCTTCTTTGCCCGATATCGTAATGTTACCGGGTGGCCGGGAACGTGTCAATGCGAAACCATGGGAAGCGATCGGGCGATCCGGAGCGCCGCCCGCGCCGCCGTTATTTCCCGGACGCCTCCGCCATCGACTGGGCGATCCGGACCATTTCGTCGTCCGGCAGGGTGGCGCTCGTCAGCCGGTATTCCACGCCGTCGTAGCTCCAGGCAAGGGTGCGCACGTCGTACCCGCTCAGATGCCCGACGGTAAAGCCCAGATCCAATACGATGCCTTCCTGGGCGATGGCTTCCCGCGCGTCCTGGATCGTTTCCAGAATGGTAAAATCGTACGTTCCGGTGTAGCGGAGCATGACGCCGGTCTTGTCGCCGAGGCGCACTTCGCTGACGTCCTTCAGCACGACCCCTTCCGGCAGCGCTTCCGGCTCGATGACCACCAGTTGCTGAACCTGGCCGGCCGGGCTCGCCGAAGAAGGTTCGCTTTCCGCCTCCGGAGATTCGCCTTCGCCCGCCGCACCCGGCTCTTCCGCGGCCGGCGTTTCCTCCGCGGCCGAAGGTTCCTCTGCGGCCGGGGCGTCGCCCGTGCCCGACGGCTCTTCCGACGCCTGGCCGTCCTTCCCCGCGTCCGCCGTTCCGGCGCCCCGGGAAAGGTTTTGTTCCGTATCGAAGGCCGACTTGTCGAACTTGGCGCCGAACTCGAAGGTGTCAAAATCCACCTCGACCATCAGGTTGCCGCTGGCGTCCGTCACTTCCACGTGCTTCGGCGCGAAATTGTCTTTGTCCAGCCAGATTTTCTGCCTCGCGAACGAACCGTTCTGATAGTTCGAGGCCATCACGTCGAAGATGTAGGCGTCATTCTGTTTGACGAACTGCCGGGAGTTGTCGAGCAGGATGCTCTTGGCCAGCGTCTGATAGAGATACACCTGTCCCTGATTCTCCGGCCAGTCGCTCTGGAAGCGGAAGCTCTTGTTGAGGCTCGGGGTGAGCACGAACACGCCGTCGTCGTTGCGCAGGACGATCTGCGTGACGTCCCGCTTGGCATTGGTCAGCGCGATGCGGTAATAATGAGGCTTCTGGTACCAGACGTCCACCTTGTACTCCAGCGGCTGCTGGCCCGTATGCAGCACCATTCTTCCGCTGCCCCGGTAGCTTTCCAGTTTGCTCATGGTTTTGTCCAGATCTTTCACGACCGAATCGGCGCTTTTGCCTCCGCAGCCGGTCAGGACGGCGGCAATGAGGACGATGGCGGCGGCGATGACCGGCACTCGACGCATGAGATCGATCCCTCCACATCCGCATGGTTTTGATGCTTCATGTCTATGAGGGGACTTGGCCGAATATGCGGACTAGATTGACGAGCTTGGAGCAGCGCTAAAGGAAGGCGTCACGGCAGGCGATTGCCTGTATATGCCCGGAAAAACTCCCGAAATACACGCCGAAAACCCGCGCTGAACGCCCTTTCACCCCCTGCCTTGCAAACACGGCGCAAACAACGGCGAGGCGAAATCGTTTACAACCACCCCATGAGCCGAGCGTGCGTTTGTATGGCCGGGCATGGAAAAAGGGAACCCGCAAAGGGTTCCCCTTTTCGTTGCATGAACATACGTTTGTGATTCATCGAACAAATCAGGATATGGAAAAGGATACAAAAAACGAGGAAAATCATCCGAGAGGTACAGATTCACAACGTCAATCCTGAACGGTTTCCTGCAAATCCTGATTCTGGAATTCCAGCAAAAATTCTCTTATCTCATCAGGCAGTTGATTCCATTGTTCCGCCCTTTTCGCATTCGCCTTTTCTTGCATTTCCTTTATGGCATTCAGTAAATCATAAAACCCTCTCTGGCTCTTTTCATCGACGTGGCCGCTGAACCAGAAACGTTGGGTTTCTCCCCTCTTGTAGGAGAACGATTCATAGTAGGATCTGGCCTTGATCCCATACCGGCTGGCATTGTCGGGATGGACGGTAAAGAAATGTCCGTAGCCAAACACCGTTCTGAAAGATCGTTCTTGATCATACAGCGCGATCACGTCTTCAATGGCCAATTCATCCACTTCTGATGTGAACGAAAGATCCGTAAACGTAAAGATAAAATCGTTCAAATCTTCATATTGTAAAAATGCTTTTCGCACAAAATCGCTTCTTTTTTCAAGCATGAATTCCGGATTCAGAAACATCGGCGCATAGACCCCGTACAAGTTCCCCTCGTTATCGATCTTGGCCAGGATCATTCGATGGATATGAAACGTTCCCCAGCCTTCATATACGATATCCTCCCTCAAAGGAACATCAAAAACGAGAACTCTGTCAGGAGAATAAAACACAAAATCCGTAAACGAGACGGCATTCGTTCCATACAGCCCTACTTCACGAAGTTCGTTCAATTCCCGGAATTCCTTGGCTGCCCGCCCCTGTACCTTGTCAAAGCGGTGCAGAATGGCGGCGATTTCGCTTCGTTTGGTCAGTTCGCCGGGACGAAAGCTGCCGTCTGGAAACCCTTTCATGATTCCCGTTCCATATACAATAGACACGTGCGGATAGGATTCCGGAGGCAGCCCTCCTTTGTAATATTCCGCTACAGGCACCAATGTATCCTTCGTATCCCACATGGCCTCGGCAAAATCCTCCCGGGCGGCTGCCAGCCCATTCGCCAGCCATTCGGCGATTTCCAATCGGGTCATGGGCCGATCCGGCTCGAACCTTGTCCCATATTTCTCTGCGGGTACAAACCCGAGCGCTATTGCCCGGGCGATCGCCCCCCGCGCCCAATGCCCTTCCGGAACATCCCCAAATGGAACATCAACGTTTTCCTTTATGTTTTTGTGCTTCGCCGCTCTGCTCAACAGAGAGGCGAACTCCGCTCTCGTCACCTGATTGTCCGGCCGGAAAGTTCCATCCGGATAACCGACAATGTAGCCTTTTTGCACCGCTTCCGCCACTTCTGGCGCCGCCCAGTGAGACGCAGGCAAATCGCGGAAAATCCGAACGCCGTCGGACTGCGCCGAAGTCGTTGCCGGAATCAGGAAAAACAGCAGCAGACACTTGGCCAATATCCCCATTTTCCTCAATTTCAGAAACCTCCCATCGAAAAGGAACGAGTGTGACCGGACCTTTTCATGTCGTGTCCTGACACACTCGGTCTTTTTTTTCGTATTTTTCAGGCACTATCATATCATTGCTGCAATCTTGAGCGCTGTGTCTCATTTCGGACTGTTTTTGTATCCTGTTCCACATCTTGTTTATTGAATGAATCACAAACATATGTTCCGATTAGACGGATGTGAGATCATATCTGTAAGTGCTGTGCCATTTCCTGTCCAGATCGGTCTCCTTCTGAACGCCGGCCAATTGCTGCAGCGTTTTCAAATCTGTAATGTAGATGAACCTGTTATGGATAACAATCAACTTGTCATTTTGGAATTCTTGCAGGATTTTGGCGAGAGATTCCCGGCTGGCCCCAATCATGCTTGCCATGTGCTGCTGCGTAATTTTCCATTTGATGTGCAGGCCTTTTTCCGAGGGAACCCCAAAATTTTCGTACAAATCAAGCAACAGATTCGCCACTCGAACCCTGATGTCCAAAAATGCCAAATATTCGAGCTTTCTGTCCGCCTGGATCAATCGTTCACTTAGTATATAAATGGTTTTCCACAAAATTTCGGGATAAAGCTTCGCAAGTTCCAGCAATTCGTTGCGTTTGATCATCCACAGGACGGATGGCTCAAGGGTCGCTACCGAAGCGCTTCGGCGGTTGTCATAGTGAAACATTTCCAGTTCTCCGACCACTTCGCCTGGAAACTGGTGTCCCAGAACAATTTCCTACTCATCTCTTTGGCGGAAAATTTTCAATACTCCGGACTTTACGATATACATTTCATTGCCTTCATCGCCGTGAAAGTACAAAATTTGCCCCTTGGGGTATTTCCGCTCCACAAACAGGGTTTCCACGTACTCTCTGTGGTGGTCTGCAATCATGCCTTGAAAAAATGGGGTGTCCAGTACTGAAGAGTACATGCCGCTTCCTCCTCATTTTTTCAATAACACAGTACGTATAACGACTATTCTACCTAATCATCCAAATTCTTTCATCAATTGTTTTAGCCCCCTAGACCGCTTGGACATTATCGTTACTCCTAGATACACTAAATGCAGATGGAGGGACGAGATGAAGCGACGGTTTCGGTGTCCTGAGGACGGCCGGTCATCATGTACTTGCTCTCTACCCAATCCGGCCGTCAACACGTTGACCGCTTCTTCGTCCGGCTCCTCATCGAGATTGACGGTCCAAACCCGCGGAAAATACGAAGGGTTTGCGACATTTTGCCACTCAAAACGTTTGCTCTGTCCGTCGATTCGAACCGTGATGACGGCGGGGAACCGCTGTGGCTGTTTCGGCCGGATTCATCCTCCTTGCCTCTCTTGCCCCGCCTGGCGCATGATGAACGGGATGTCGGGTTCACGTTCGCCAATCCGGAGGAAACGTCGGCGCTGTTGGGAACACGCCCCGGATCGGAGCGGGAAGAATTGACCGTCATCGTGGGAATCGACGATTATCTCAGCAACGATCAGGAGAAAGAAGTGTATCATTCAGCCCGGTTGCCAAACGTATTTTTCCCGCTGTCCGACGGGCAGGACGTTGCAAACTCCGCGTCGCGGGCGGACCCCCCTGCAGGCTGCCGATGATGCGTTTCCAACTGCTTATCGGTCAAAATCATTTGAAGTGCAATTCGCTCAAAGAACCGTTCCCCAGGCATCGGGTATATTGGAAAATTTCCGCTTCGATGGTGACGGTATCGGCCGGAACCGGCTCCTGGATGACGGCGGCTTTCAGCTTCAACCCCGGCATGTCCGCGGGCTGTTCCGGCCGGACGATGAATCCCATGGCGCGGCTTCCGTGCGCGGGCTTCGCATCCAGGAACGATCTGGAATAAAACTGCACGGCCATATCATCCTCGCATTCGTATTCCACCACGGGGAAATACATGCCTCTGGGGCAGATTTCCGGGAGATATTGCTCGCACTCCCATCTTGCCCGGGCGATTTCCTCGGGAGTCCTTTGCTCCCAAAGAACCGGGTCCGCAAAAATGTTCTCCATCTCCTCCCATACATCAAGCAAATACACCCGGTGTATCCGAATCCAGTGTTCCTCGCCGGCAACCGCATCCCGAAAAACGATCGGATCGGGGTAATGGTCGCCAACGGTCAAGGTGACGGGTTTCTCCACTTGATACGTCACCTGGCGCGGCCACATCAGAACACGCATCTCCGGATTCGGGCCGAAATCCGGAATGACGGGATAGTCACCTTCCAGCTTCAAGCCGGCCAGGAACAACAGATCAATACGCCGATCATCCATATCATCCGAACGCCATCCCTGGTTCAGGAACCGGACCATGAGCAGCAGATGTTCCCAGTCCTGTTTGTCCAGACGCCGGCATTCCGAACTGTGCACTTCAAATTCTTTTTCGCCGATGAAGACTTTATGAACGGTCTGGAGGGGAAGGACCGGACCGTTCGTTCTGTCGCTGCGCAGGAGCGTCCTGTTCGTCTCGGGCCTGCCCGGAGCGCCGGACCATTCGGACGCTTCATCTTCCTCCATGTTCTGCCGAAACCGCTCGTCATATTGCAATGCCATCAACAACATTTCCTTACCGCGGCGCACCAGTCCCATCACATGGCAGACGACGCCGTCCGCCTCGCCGCTTTTTCCGATTACCTTAATTTCGTCGATTCCGGACAAAACGTTGCGCATATATCGGATATTCATGCGATCGCTCCTTGTCTGCGGTTGATTCCGGAAGCGTTCACGGAATGCCCGCGCGAGATGAGCGGCGGACCGACTCCGCAATTCCGTCCAATTGAACGGCGAATTCCCGATTCAAATCCAACATTTTGATCATGATCTTGTTGCCGCTGATCGTGAATGCACAGTCGGGAACGAACGCTTCATCCGTCCTGGCGTAGAGCAGCATCCCCGCCACGTTGCCCATCCCGTGTTTGTCCTGATTTTTGACATATGTGAAGATCTGGTACAGGTTACCGGAATGAAGCGTCCTGCGGTCAAAGCGTTCCCGTGTCATGCGGGAATAGTATTTCGTATCGATAATCAGGGTGTTGCCGCCTTGCCTCAGGGTCACATCCGTCTGCATGACCGGAAGAAGTTCGCTGCCTTCGCCTTCGACGTTCCATGGTACTTGGGAAGCCGCCGGCCCGAGATCGGGATGATGATACCGGAAATATTCCAGCACGAATTTCTCATACAGCGCGGACATCTCCTGATCATCCAGGAATGACGCCATCTTGTCGTTTCCCTCGTCCGTCGCAAGCAGCAGCCCGCGGAGATAAAACGGCAGATGTTCATCAGAAATTCATAGTTGGCATTGTACCGGTGATAATGAAGCCGGTTCCACGGGATGCGGGACGGGTCCGGCGCATCGACCCGGCCAAACCGCAGCATCAGTTGCTTCAGCGCTTTGCCGCGTTCCGGGCTTACGCCGGAATGTTTCAGCAGCAGGAACATGGTTCTCCGACAATTCGTCGTATTCGCAAACCAACTGCCGCCTACCTTTCAGCCGGTTTTGCACGGTTTCGCGGAGCTCAAGTTTTCCGCGAAGCGTTTGAAGAGGCTCTCGTTCCGCGGCATATTCCCGATACATACCGCGTTTCAGTTGCTCCGCAACGCCATGGGTGAACATCGCCGCCATCAGATCATGGATATTGTCAAATTCTTCTGCCGCGAGTTTCTCCATCGCGGATAGCTTCAAAGCCCGAAAGGCATAAGCCATCATGTAGTAAATATTCTTGATGAGGACTTTGTGGTCACCGCCCATCGAAGACACACCGGAGCCGGTTCTCCCAACGCTGCAAGACGTCCGGATCGTCAAACCAATATTCCCCCAGCAAGGGGAGAATATCGTACTCCACGACTTCCCTCAGCCAGTCCTCCGTACATGCCTCCTGACCACAGAAATAACTGTGTCCGATGCGGAAGCCCCTGCCCAAGGATCCCAATGTTCCCGGAAATGTTTGACCGCTTCCCATTTGTAACGTTCGTTCTTCCAATGGCGGGCAAAATCCCGCTTGTAGAGATCAAGCGCTTCCTTCAGTCGGTCAAGATCGATCATATCCCCGAAACCTCCGAAGCCTGATTCGCATTTGAAACCATTATCATCCGAAACTTCCCAGTGTTCAAGCCTCCCGGTGGTTCGCTGCGACGCTGGCCAACTTGGCATTCCCGCAATACAGCGGCACCGCGCTGCAGGGACGGCAGTGCGTTTCCGGAAAAGGCGCAGTAACTCCAAGTAAAGTCTCAGTAAAGCCGCAGGGCGGTCTCGGCTTCGGCGGGAGCGAAACGCAGTAAACGTAGTAAACGCAGTAAATCCCGAAATACATATCCCTTTACAAAAATACACGCACATATGCATGTATGTATGTTTATATTTATCCTGAATTTCGAAAGTAAAACTCTTTTAAAAACATAGCTGTGTTTTGGTTCATTGTTGAAAAATTGCGTTATACGAACGAATGTTCTATACTGTTAATAAGAACATTTATTCGTAGAGGTGTGCGATGGACTTCAAAGATATTACGCGTCTTCTGCAGAGCCTTTCCCCGGCCGATCGCAAGAAAGTGCATTTGATGCTTTCCAAAGAGTTCGATGCAGCAGAGTCGGCCGCTTCACGGTTGATTGAAGAGATCCGCGAACAGAAGCACAAAGCAGGTTTTACCTGTCCGCATTGCGGTCACCACAAGGCGATCCGGAACGGCACTTTCCAGTCGCCTTACGGCGGATCACGGGTGACCCGCCAGCGATACCTGTGCAAGCATTGCGGGAAAACGTTCAACGACCTCACCGGCACGCCAATGCACCGCAGTCGCAACAAGGAATTGTGGGTGTCCTACATCGGGCTGATGCTGGAAGGCCACTCCCTGCGCAAATGCGCCGGGATCCTGGGCGTACGGCATGAGCGGTTGTTCTACTGGCGGCACAAGGTACTGACCGCTCTCAAGAAAATGGAGTCCGTCCCCCCTTTCGAGGGCATTGTGGAGATGGATGAAACGTATTTTGCCTACTCCGAGAAGGGTTCCCGTAAAGTGGAAAAGCCTCGCAAACGCGGCGGTGTTTCCAAACGCGGCATCAGCGATCAACTCGTCTGTGTGCTGGTGGTCCAGGACCGGACGAAACAAACCTTCAGCAAGGCGATATGCCGTGGTCGGATCTTGACCCGCCATCTGGAAGAGCACATTGCATCCCGGATCTCCAGGCAGAACATCCTTTGTACCGACGCCTGGCGAGCATTCAAGACATTTGCATCGAAGAGAGGCATTGCGCATTATCGTTTCAAATCGACCGAATCCAAACGAGTGAAAGGCGTATACCACATCCAGAATGTGAACAACTACCATTCACTCTACAAACGTTGGCTTAGCCGGTTTGCCGGCGTTGCCAGCAAGTACATGGACAACTATCTTGCATGGTTCAAGTTCCTCCAGGAGAACAAAGAACTTTCCAGACAAGCGCTGATCCGATCCATGTTTGTGGCCGCATGCACGCCCAGCACGTTTGAGACCGAAACCAGTCTGCGACGAGCACAGTTTGCCACCTAACCCCAAGGAACAAGAAAAACAACAGCAAACCTAAACACAGCTAAAAACATAAAAAGGGCTCCTATTCTTTGGTAGAATGGTGTTTGACGAAAAAAACCCAGCCAAAGAAAGGAGCACCTTTAAGGTGAAGTCTACCACACCCGTCAGCAAAATCAAGACAGAATTTTCCCTGCGACATGCGACCAGTTTCGGAGGCGCCAAAATCTTTCTGGAATACCTCGAGAAAATCAAGCTCGCCAAGGCGCTGCAGGGGCTATCGTTTGCGAAGGCAAACAACTCGTTGTTTCCCCTCTACCGCATCCTGCTGTATCTCATTGTCGGCTGGGTGCTCGGCTGCCAGCGGCTCTTTCATTTTCGCAAGTTGCAATATGATCCGC
>LZRT01000073.1 GCA_002159075.1 Bacillus thermozeamaize | reverse complement strand
CCCTCCATCCACTTCTCGACAACCATAGCACGTTTCAGTTCGCTCTTTGTCAAGGTGATCTGCTCCTTACTCATACTGACATTTTCTCGGAACAGTTACACCCTGACAATATCACAGAACAACAACATTTCTGGATGAAATTCATTGACTTTAGCCTTGACAAGTGATAGATTTTTGTTGGGCGAAGCCTAATCCGAAAACTGGAAAATGTTCCCATAAGAAATACCCTTGTAAAGGGGCATTTTTCGTTTAAGGGGGAGATTTTTAAAACGATTTTTGATTTAATGCCGATTGTGTCTTTGAGGATATTAAATGGGGGTGAGAACAAACATTCGCAGAAAATGTTGTAAAGCGGTGTGATGTGTGGTATAATTTTCATAAAAAGAAAGAAAAGTAAATCCCCTATCCAGGGGCATTTTTCGTTTTATGAAGAAATTTCAAAATTGCTTTTGAATGAACGGGAGGTTGAAACCTATGCAAAAGATGATGGTTTTGTTTTTGACATTCGCCATGATTTTTGTGGTTGCACCTGGGGCAATCGCCGCGACGTGGGAATGGGATGGGGATGATTATGAGGGAGTAATTCCGGAAGATTCTCATCAACTCGGCGGCGACACCATTGCGACGATTACCTTTGTCTTTATAGATGGAAGGTCTGGAACAACCGAGGTATCTGAGAAGAAAGGCGAAGATCATGACGTAACCATTGAGAACTATCTTAAATGGATATGGGACAAAGAATATGACGTTAAGCAGATTACTCATATTGATGGAGTCCCAATTGAACAAACCAAATGGAAGAAGTTCGCCGGTGTGATTCGCACCTCCAATCCGCTGGTCACAGATGGAAATAACAATGCCCCGAAATCACCTGCGCCGTCTCAAAATGGAGATAAGGGAAGCGTAAAAGTCGGCGACACGGTATACCGTCCGTTTGAGGTCACGGTAACGGTTGATGGTGACGAAGTGGTGTTCCCGGATCAAAAACCATACGAGGATACGAAAGCGTACCGGACAATGGTTCCGTTGCGGGCGGTTTACGAGCATCACAATGTACAAGCTGAAGTCATCTGGAACCAAAAACAACAGACTGTGACAGCCACGAACCCGAAAGGGGAAAAGGTCGTCTTCACAATTGGCAAAAAAGAGTTTCTTTCCTTCGCGGCTGACGGCACAGTAAAAACCCTCTACAGTGACGCGGCGCCGGTTGTTATCAAAGGTCGGACTTTTCTTCCGCTGAGGGCGCTGGGATCCGCTTGGGGCATTGAAACTCTGTGGTTCAAGGATCAAAAACTGGTGCAAATGACCACACCGGATGGATACAGACAGTATCTCGCGCCGAAAGATGAATACTTGGCAAAGAAAGGAGCATAAGCAAGGTAATGCGAAACATCATAAAGAAAACTATGCTGGTGATGTTGACCACCAGCATTTTTCTTTCGTTTTTTTCGGTTTCGGGTAATAGTATCCTCTGTCAGCCCGCGTACGCCGCAGGGGAACGAAAAGGCTTGGACCCGGGCATGACGAAACGGGTGCAAGATGACGGAATGGAGAGTCAGCTTCCCTTTCAAGAATGGTGGACTGTTGATCTGAAGCGCGTCGAAGACGGAAAAGTCGTATCAAATGGGAAAGTATATTCACAACCAATCATTGTCGAGGATCAGAACGCAATATATGTCCAAGCTGGAAGAGACTTAATAAAGTTGGAGGGGTATCAGCAGGCTACCAAAGATAGCCCACCCCAAATAACAGCTCGATTCAAAAACATAAATAAAAACGAATGGCCATCAGCAAGCACGCCAACATATGCAAGAACCCAGTATGGTCCCAGAATTTATCAAGCCACAAGAGACCATCGTTTGTACGCTCTTGATCCCGAAACACTTAGACCTTTGTGGGATAAACCCATTATTTTAAGCGCTGGTAACAGACCGGAATACCGATATCGAGTCACCACCAGCCCGATGGTTCAGGAACTGGATGGTAAAACACTCATCAGTGTTGGAACAGCACACGGCGATTTGACGGGGTTAGAACCTGAGCGGCAGTATGCGGACAATGGATTTTTTGTCATTCAGGACAAAGGAACCACATACACAGAATGGAAATCACGCTTCACTGGCGAAATCACCGCCAGCCCAATCTTTGTCGAAGCTGGGATAAAGAAGATCGTGGGCATGGAGAACACTTTAGAAAGCAGCAATAAAATTATCAATATTGAATTCAATGAAGATTTGTCGGATGCCACCATAAACCGCACTGTACTGGTCCGCTACGGCGTTGCGTCCTCGCCTTCATACAGATATGAGGACGGAAAGCATTACGTGTATTTCATAGATCGCGAAGGTGTGTTGTACAAGGTGGACATCGAAAGCAACGAACGTGTATGGCAAAAAGAATATGCCACCGGCAACACTCGCGCTCTTGAAGGCTTTACGATTGGAGACAAGTATGTCTTTGCTGCCATTCGCCACTTTCATACCCGAAGTACCGGCGGAAACGGCGCTGTGCTGGCGATAGACAAAAAAACGGGCATTCTGGTCAAAACAATCAACCTAAGCGATTCAATACGCAACGACGTTCTGTATTGGCGGCCAGATCCAAACGAGCCGGGATACATCATCATCCAGACCGCCGACGGGAGCATCCAATTTGTCCAGGAGGATACATGGGAAAGAATTAAGTGGTTCCAGGACAAAAAAGGGAACCTTCTGGACACCGCCAAGCTCCCGGGGACAATGGATCAGCATAACAGCCCGGAGCTTGTCTTCGCGGACAATCTGATGCTGACCGTCGATGGCGACGGCATCATGCACGCTTACAAATCGGTTCGGCCCAACAATCTGGCCGTGACCGAATTTAAGGTGGCCGGAAGCAAGAAGCTTGAGGATTACAAAGTCGGAGAGACGATCCCGCTGGACGCCACGTTCGCCAACACCAGCGAGAAAGCTTTCAAGAGCGTCGAGATCACTCTGAAAGGTCCGGACGGACAGGTGCTGAAGACGATCACGAAAGATATGGATGCCCGGAGCGAATTCAGTCACCGTTTCGAGGTCGTGAACGATACTGGATTGCCGTGGTTTGAAGTCTTGATAAACGAAAAGAGAAACAATCCGCCGGACGAAGTGACATGGGATGATAACAAGAAGTCGATCATGCTGCCGGTGGATATCCGGGTCGACGACTTCAAACTGAACAAACAAACTGTTTCAGCGGAAGAAAACGACGTGACGGCCACGGTCAAGGTGTTCCTCAAACCGCTGTTTGAGACGAACCAAAAGTTTTCGCTGAAAACGAAAGTGCGATTGATGATCGGCAGCTATCCGCTGACGAGAGAAATTACACTGGCATCTAACGAACAGATGACGTTAAACATTCCGTTTACAGTGAAGGAAGAGCAACTGAAACTTGGAGCGATTCCGGTGACGGCACAAGTGAATGGCGATTTCGCCATTTATGAACCGACGTCGCCTGCATCGATCCGTGAGAACAACTTCGCAGGCCCGCTTGTGCTGATTTCGCAAGCGGACGCTGATTTGATTGCGGTATCCATCAATGCGCCGAACAGCACGACATATGGAAACAAGGTCACGATCAAGGCGACGGTTAGGAACGCATACAACAAGCCGCAGAAAGACGTGCTGATTCGCTTCTACGCTGACGACACAAAGATTTATGAGGTCAAAACCAATTTCATGGCCAATCAGACGAAGGAAGTCGGCGGATTCGTCTGGACGGCCAACCAGGTTGGAAACGTCAATCTGTCCGTGCATGTCGATCCGCTGAAAACGGCGATGGACGGAAATCGCAGCAACAACGTCAAAACGCGCATGATCGACGTGAACCCGCATCAATCGGATGTAAGTTCTTGCTCGGATACCAAGCCCAACGGATCGTGGGACGTGACGTACTGGATCATCACTGGATACGAAACACGCACCGGCACTTATACTTGGACCGATGCGGAGGGCAACCAGCACACGGAAACTTACACCTATACCGACTACAGCAGCCCGATTTGGGAGCCGAGAACGGTTCGGTATAACGAATCGCTTTCGGCAACGGTCACGGTTAATACAAAACAGGGGATTCCGACCGATCCCAAGAACCCAAAGGAATCCGACCGGGAAAGCAGAGGATCGTGGGCAATCATCCCGTGGGCGGCCAAAAACGGTCTTGATCCGAACGAGGTTACGCGTGCCGGGTATGGTTTCGAGCTGAAGGTGGTTACGCAGTACACGACCGATTACGAGACGAAGGTGCCGAAGGGATTGGAGGGCACAGCCCAGCCCTTGGGCGGATCGCCGAGCGGTCCGACCGAGGTTGTGGCCAAGATTTACGACACGCGTGGCAAGTACGTGGCACAAATTCAGTTGGAGAAAACCGGCGGCGACAACCGCACCGCGACGTGGGAACTGCCTGAAGAAATCTTCCGGGCGTCAACCGGTGAAGTGTTCCGTGAACGGAAGTTCTACACCGATGTAAATGCGCCGGACGGCGAGTACATCGTTCAGGTGTTCGCCAAGAACGCGGGTCAAACCGGTTTGTCGTACTGCGGAACCAAAAAGGTAATCATCTACGGCAGTATGTACGATGATTCGCAATCGGTGCGTGACACATCTGGACAGTAATGAAGCGTGATTATTGAGGGGGCCGGATAAACCGGTCCCCCCTGTTTAGGTGAAGGACATGGAAATGCAACTAATTTGGATTCCGCTCTTTATCGTGTTAATCATGGCGACAGTCACCGATCTGAAAACAATGACCATATCGAACCGGCTCACGCGAAACGGTCTTTTTTATTTTCTGCTCATCCGTTTAATGTGGGCACTGCTTCCATACACGGATTACTTGGTTGGCGTTCTGGTTGGCGCCGGTTTTTTGTGGCTTATCAACGTCATCCACCCCAACACCATAGGCGGCGGAGATATCAAGCTGATGGCCGTCGTTGGGGCGGCACTTGGGTGGCAAATGACAATACCATTCCTTGCTATCCTGTTTCTTTCGTCGTGGATTTTTGTGGCCGTATATCGTCATTTGAAAAGAAAAACAATCGTAAGGTTTCCTCTCGCGCCGTTTTTTCTGTTGAGCGGTGCAGTTTTGTTTTGGGTGCAGTGGGACGTTTTTAAAGTAATGCTCCAGATGTATTGACGCCTCTGCCGCCTGGCAGGGGCTTTTTATTTTTCCAAAGGTTGAGAGGGAAAGGAGGGATACCGTGACCCGCGAACAAATTCTGACCAAGCTGCTTGAACATATTGGGGATGGACTGTGGATGCTGGCCGCTCTTGCCAAAGCCGGAAAACCGGTTAACAAGGAACGACTTAAGGAACTGACCAACAATCATTACCGCCTGAAACGCCAAGAAGGCGAACTTCCCATCCGATCTCGACACACGCTTGATCTGCTTGCCGCTCGACTTGAAGGTGCGGCGCTGGTGGATGTGGAGGGTGTTGGACGTGCGAAAATGTACACGTTGTCCGAATTGGGATGGGAACTGATTCGTTTCCGCGAACAGATGAAGGAGAAATCGGAAGGAGGGAAGCAGTAACATGGACATCAGCATGAAACTTGGGTTTCTGGGACTCGGAATGGGCGGTTGCTCTATCGCAGACGAATGCGCCAGCGTGCGGATGCCGGTCAAAAACAATATGAACCCGTATACCGCGTTTCTCATCAATACCAACGAAGTCGATCTTCGCAAACTGCCGGATCGTCCAAACGCGATCAAATATGTGCTTCGTGGTTACGAGCGCGGAGCCGGGCGAGACATTCGGATCGGCGAAGAAGCGTTTTTGCGCCATAAAGACGACATTGTTAAACGGATGAGGGACTTCTTTGCGGATCGGGATTTCCTGTTCGTCGTTTGTGGCCTCGGCGGCGGGACAGGAACCGGAGCCGTCATTGAGGCGGTACGGATGATCCACGCAAACGGGTTCGCTGGGCGATTCGGGCTGATTCTGACACTCCCTCGTGACCAGGAAGGATATCAGGTATTGGACAATGCTCTCCAGCGCCTGCAAGTCATCGCACGAGCAATGCGCGGTTTGGGAAGCATCGTCTTGGTGGACAACCAGAAGTTGTTCGACGCGTATTTGCAGGAAAATCCCGGAGGCAGCGTTTCATCCTACCTGGATCACAGCAACCGGTACATCGCACAGACACTTCACGATCTGAACGTGGTGACGGCTAGCTACAACCCGCTGTCTGGCTACCACTTCGATGGCTCAGAATTGCTCAAGATGTTTCAAACGTCTGGCGTGCTGACGTTCGGTAAATGTGCAATGGACGAAAGCGCGGTGGACGCAGAGAACCAGGGAACGTACATGCCAAAGATCAAGCAGGCAGTTGAGGAAGGCATTCTCTCGGATGGATACGACTTCACGGAGGCGGCCCGCTGCGCCGTAAGCCTTGTTGCCAGCCCACAGGGTGCCAAACGCATTTTCACGCTTGGTATGGTGAACGAGGTAGAACAGCTTCTGACGACGCTGGCGCCGTATGCGGGGGAGCGTCCGGTGGCCACCTATGCCGGGGACATCCGCCAGCTTCATGTCTATACCATCTTTGCTGGTCTTGGTTTACCGAAGCGAATCGCCGCGCTTGTAGAGGCGGCCAAGCAATATGATCGCCCGGCAAAAGGCGGCGATATTCTGAACGCTCTCGGGGGGTACCAAAGCCAGTTCAGACACGAGAACGTCGACTTGGAATCGCTGCTCTTGGACACCCCAGAACAAAAAAAGAAGACGTCAAAGAACTCGGATGATCCTTTTGACTTTTAACTGCCGCTGAAACTGCCGCAGAAAATGCGGAGCTATATTTTTGTAGGTGCTGCATTAACTGCGGCAGAGTGCGGCATTAATTGAAGGGGGTTTTTCAAGTGGCCTGGGACGAGGAATCCTTTGGCGAATATGTCCGGCGGTGCTGGGATTCGTTCGAAATGGACCGGCTGCATGAAGCATACAGGCAGTCGGTACTGGTTTCATGTGCGATCGCGGATCAGATCGCGCAAAGGGAACGCGTGCGTATTCGAGATGTGAAGTTGGATGAGTGGGGCAATTACACGTCAGAGACAGCTTTCGAGGATAAGTTCACGTCGGAAACACCGTATCCAAGATGCTACCTTACGGAACACACGGTGGAAGGACAAACCGTCTATCAACTTTCCTACGACGGTATGTTGCCGCTGTACTTTGAAACGAACTTCAATACCAAGACGGCGCTTCGCAATTTTGAACGGGAAAGACTTCAGGAACTCAGTCGCTATCACAACGCGGTCAGAGATTACTACCTTCGCGCGACAAGCGATACTGTAAAGCTGTGGCCAAAAGAAATAAAGACCTTCTCCAGAGCGTTCATATATGTTTGTCACTTCTTTGGCAACCTGGTTATCCGCGACTTGGACAACCGCAATCGAAGTATTTTGATCAACGCGGCAAGGCTTTGCGGATTTATCTCCGGTGACGAGTGGGAGAGGTTGGAATTCATGGAAAGCGGATATTTGGATTTCGACAAGAAGAATCATGTTTCCGTTTTCATTTCGAGCCAAGAAATAGGTCTTAAAATGGTTGAATATGTAAAAAATCTGTATCGAAATGGACATCGTTTTCGGGTGGAAAAGGTGCCGATTAACGGGTAGCAATTAGACAAGTTTTGAAGAGGGTGCATTTATACCCGAAAACACATGTCCAAACAGACGGAAAGAAATCTTGTGGGACAAGGAAAGTGCACGCTTCAAAAGAGGGGGCGTAGAGCGAAAAGTCTGGGAGGGGCTTCCGCGCGGAGTCATCCGCGCAGGAAGCGCCGAGCAGACAGCCAGGCGCCGCATTCTATTTCAACGCTACAACATTATTTTCATGCACTCATCCTTGTCTACGATATGCGCAACAATTTCCAGCTATGAAAGGGGTGATACCCATACGCATCACTTCGCGGGACATGGATATCCTGCGTGATCTCCTCGCAAACGGTGAACTCAGCCGATCCGATATCACGGACCGGTATTTTAATGGCAGCCGGACCTACACTTATCGGCGGTTGCAAATGCTTAAGAACTACGGTCTGATTCGTGGAAGAAGGCGCCGGGAAGATGGTCGAGTGATCGCCGTGTATGAACTGACGGACGACGGAAAAAATCTGCTTGTTCAAACCGGCAGGATCGCGGGTCGAAAGCCAAAACAGATAGCCACAGAACCGCCTAAAAAACGTAATCGCGCGCGTGAATGGACGGAGCGGGATATCGCGATACTCCACAAACTGTACCAGGTGCGTGTGTTGACAAAGAGTCAATTGGAGCAAACATTTTTCCGGGACAGCGAAAGATACGGCAGCAAGCGCCTCGAAGTTATGCGGAAAGAACAGCTGGTCACCTCAAAGGTCGCGTGGTCAAGGGACAAAGGCAGTTTGGAAGCTAGTTACCGCATAACGGAAAAAGGCTTGCGGCTTCTCGCTCAGAAAGGACTGATTTCTGAAGGAGAAGTTCGTGCCAGGGATTTGGAGCCCACTGAAAAACAGCGGGAATACATCTTTGATGTAAACGAGCTTCACTTAAAATGCCAGTCTATTCCCTTCGTGGATTCCCGCTTAATAAAACGCAAATATCACTTAAATCGGGGTGACCTTGTGGCGGGTGCGTTCACGTGGGGCGGCTTGGACTACATGATCTATCTGGTCAACAGCGGAGCAAAGGAACAAACCATCGTCAAAGTCTTGAGCGAGATCAGGCACGCCCCGAAAGGCATGGCAGGATTCCTGGTGTACTACAAGGACGACTCGGCGCGACATTCGTTTGAACGAGTTTTTGAAAACATGAATATCGTAACCGGCGGCCTTCCGGTGCATATTTTGCCTTTCAACGATAAGGGAATCTGGATCACGCAAAACATTATCTTTGACAGCGGCGACAATCTGCTCGGCATCCTGAAAAACTTCGGACAAGTCGTTTCGCTGCCGACGAATCGCTATGGGTTCAAACAAGGAATCATTCTGCCAGACGGAAGTAAGTACTATGTCCTGGAAGTCTTGAGTGGCAACCGTATTTTTTTGGATCGGATTTTGAGGGAGTATACAGGGAAAAACACCGATGTGCTCCTCTGTTGTTGGGAAGACGATCTGGAGCGCTATCAAGAACGCGTGGCGGGAGCGAGATTTATCCGTACCATCCCGGTTCCAAACCACCTTTCAAACGGCGTTTTGAACACATAAGAAAGGAGAGGGAGCATGCTTCGTTTCCTTTGGCTTGCCCTGTCCCTTATGGGGTGGGGCCTTGTTTTTCACTTTTTACCGCGTATGCCGCCGAATGCTTTGCTTTTGCCGGCCGGCGTGAGTTTGATCGGGTATCTGTATGGATGGGCTATCCACAAACGAAATCGGCTTATCCACTTTTTTGTGATCGGGCTGTGGATAGGTGTGTGGATATCCTATCAGGGGATGGAGGTGCACGCCGCGCACGCGCATGCGTTGCCCTTCCACATCCCTTCCGCCACCTTAGGTAAAACTCTCATGATCATCACAATGTTCGTTTCCGGCTTCCTAACCTTTGCCAACTACCGGGTGTCGCTCAACTTCATTCAGCGTCGCGGCAACATCGACCGTGATTTACTCGGTCGGCTGTACGGCGACGATCCGTGGCGAAGGTTCAAAAGCCTTTTTAAGCGCAAAAAAGGGGAGGTGACCATTTCGCTTGGCGAAGAAATCCCGTTCAAAGACTAAACGTTGGACACCAGGCGAACTTCAAAGTTTCTGTTCGTTGCAGCTTCATCGACTGATCCAATAAGGCGAAGGTGCCAACCAGTGCATGGCAGAGTGGAGACGGCGTTGGGGAATGGACTATCCATGGTACCGAGACATTTCCGGCGTTCGCTCTTATGTCACAGGCGAAAGAAGGTGAGCGCGGTGAAACTTGATTGGGGCGGAGACGACTGCTACACGCACATGCTGATCGTAGGTCCGACTCGCTGTGGCAAGACCGCGACGCTGCTAAAACCGATGATTTACCAACTCCTGCTGCTCAAGAAACGTGGCGTGCCGCTTGGTTTGTCCGTGGTGGAACCCAAGGGCGATATGGCGGCGATGGTGGCCGAGATGTGCGGTGAGATGGACATGCCGTGCGTCCATGTGGACCCGGAGCGCGCGGAAAGCGCGGTGTTCAATCCGATGGAAGGCGACATTGACGACGTTGCAGAAGCGACCGTCGTCGTATTGAAGTCGCTATTTGGAAAGCAGGAAGCGTTTTTCGCTACGGTGCAGGAGCTGGCCGCGCGGAACGTGACAAAACTTTTGAAAAGGCTGTACGAGGACGATGTGACGCTTTCGGATGTGGTTCGAACGATCCGAGACCCGGTAATGTTAGAAGACAGGGTTAAAGAACTGTCTTTCAAATTCGGCGAATATGACGACCTCGTGCAGTTTTTCCACTCCGAACTGCTTGGCGCCCAGAAAGAAAAGTACCAACAGTTTGTTATCGGTCTTCGGGCGCAGCTGGAGAATCTTGTTTCAAACGCGCATTTGTCCAAAGTTATCAGCGGAAAATCATCAATCAACATCGACCGGCATTTCGCGGAAGGCGGGGTGCTCGCCGTCAACACGGCGATGGGGCGGCTTCGCAAAGCCGGAGATGCCTTCGGGCAGTTTGTGGTGATGCATCTTCAAAGCGGCACGTTCCGCAGGCCCGGCACGGAGCGGACCCGGATACCTCACTTTTTGATCGTCGACGAATACAGCCGCTATATCAATCCGGACGTCGAGCTTTTCTTGTCCATTGCCGCCGAATACCGGGTGGCCGGCGTTTTTGCCATCCAATCGCTTGGGCAACTTGAAGTGGAAAGCGGGAAGATCAGCGCCAGGGCGATGAAACAGTCTATTATGACATCATGCCGCAACAAAATCGCCTTCGGTGGCCTGTCTGCGGAGGACGCCATCGAGTTTTCGCGGGAGTTCGGCAAAAAAAGGGTGATTCGCCGGGAAAGCACATTTAAGCAGCAGACCATCGTCCCGAACATCTTGCCGGAGACGTACCGAGATACGGAGAAAGAAGAGGACCGGATTTTTTACACGCAGCTGATGGACGGCTTGCCGCGTTTTCACTTTGTGGCCAAGCTGTTGAAAGACGGTGTGCCGCAGCCGCCGAAACTAGGCCGAGGAACTTTCGTGCCGCACGACTGGAAAGAGCGGCGCGAATGGGAGCCGAAACGCCTGTTGTGGCGGATGCCTTGGAAGCGGAAGTCGGTCCAGCCCCTTCAACCCGAACCGGTATGGGGGCGGCCGACTTTTGTTTCTTCGCCAAAATCGGTTGTGACCGAGAACGATTCGGCTTTTGAGTTTGAGAAAGACCTGTTCGAGTAAACCCGTCCTTATGGGGCGGAAAAATCCAAGGAGGATGAAAAAAAGATGAGCGCTGAACTTAAACGGGTTCTTATCGAAGGGTATCAGGAAGAGAAGGTGGAACAACAGGAGTACGATGAGTCTTGGCAGCGAATTTACGCCGCCAAACAAAACAACCTGATTCTGCAATCCGAAATTACCGGCTTCGAGGTTGTACTCGGGAAGCTGTGCGGCATCGTATACGTAGGCAACGTTCGCGGCATGATCCCGCTGGAATACAGCGGTGTCGATGAGCCGCGCCAGTTCAAAGCCATGATCGGTGAACCGGTTGTATTTAAAATCGTGACATATGACCGTGAGGGCAACACGTTTGTCGCCTCGCGGAAAGATGCCGTTGAACACATGGCGGGCGTGACGTGGAAGCGGCTGGAGCAGGACGCGGTGATCACCGCTGTCGTACGGAAGGTCGAGCGTAAAGTTCTGACGGTGGACATCGGTGGCATTCAAGTGGAGATCCCGGCACAGGAGTTCAGTCACGGCTGGACCGATGATCTGCGGGAAGTTGTTCAACCCGGAGATCATTTCAAGGTGAAAGTGATTGAACTGGACAAGGAAAACAAAAAGGTTTCCGTCAGCAAAAAGGCCATCGAACCTTGTCCGTGGCCGGACTGCACGAAGCGGTATGTAAAGGGCGGAGAATACGTCGGCCGCGTATCCGGTGTTGCCGAATACGGCATCTTTGTCAATTTGGAACCGGGCGTTGACGCCCTCGTGCCGCACATGCGATTTGACCGGCTGCGGCGTGGAAACCGCGTCCTGATCCGTATCCGCGAAATTGATGTGAAGAAGCAACGCATCCATGGACGCATCATGCGAAAACTGTGATTCCAGTAACGGGGCGGCATCAGTCCGCCCCATTTTTTACAAAGGGGGTGAGTCGTCTGCTTTCTCCTTTTTCCATTCATTACAACTGGACTTTTCGCCCGGCTAGCCAGACGGATCAGGAACCGGGCAACGCGCCGATCCGTTACTTACGAGAAGCGGAGGCGCTTAAAGCCATCGGGCGGATCGGAATTATCGGCAGCGTCCAGATCGGACGGTTGTTTGGGTTCCAGCGCCGTCATATCCGCCGGATGCTTCATGACAAAAAGCTGGTCCAGCACACGCTTATCAAGAACAAAAACCCGATTCCGGTTTTCACGCTGGGCCCTCGCGCGGCGAAACTCCTGAATATGCCGGAACCTGATACACGCACATGGTCAACGGAACGCATTTTGAAATCACTCGTCTTTTTCCAGTTCTGTTGCGCCTTGAACGACAAACAAAAAGCGTTTCAAATCCACGCGTCTCCGCATCCGTTTACGGGAAAAATCCAGATCGAAAACGAAACGCGCAGCGTGCTGGTGTTGCGCGGAAAAAACGACGGTTTAGACGATTTCCTCCGTCACCAGTCCCGTGTCATCATCATCGCGGAATCGTTGGAACAGGCGCAGCCGTTTGGTGAATTAATTTCGGGTGCCGTGCTTCTGCTCGACGAGGATTTGAAAGGGGATTATCGGTTTTACCGATGGCACAACGGGAGGTGGGTTAGATAAGATCATTTATAGAGGAAGTACTAGAAAACAATCTGGACATGGAAGTATAATAGGACACAAAATTGCTGACTTCGGTAATTGAGATATTGAAAAGCAACTAAAACGAGAAGCAAAAGGTAATTCGCAATTTCTGTCGAATATTAAATTCATTATGTTATATTTGACATCCGAGAGAAGGAGGGGAACGACATGCAATATAAATTTCTTGAATTTTTTGCAGGTGTAGGCATGGTGCGCCTTGGATTAGGTAAAAACTGGAAATGTATATGGGCAAATGATATTAGTTCAAAGAAGGCAGAAATTTACTGCGCCAATCATGGTTCTGAACATTTTTTTTTAGGCGATATTTCGAAGATGAAAAATATCCCTTCCGATGCTGATATGGCGTGGGCTTCTTTTCCTTGTCAAGATTTATCCTTAGCTGGATGGCGCAAAGGCATGACAGCTAGGCGAAGTGGAACTTATTGGTCGTTCTGGGAACATATGTCGAAAATGATGTTTCGGGGAAATCGTCCGCCGATGATAGTGTTGGAAAATGTGGTGGGTCTGATTCATAATCCAGATTTTATCAGCCTATGTGAGTCGTTGCTGGCTCTTGACATGCAGTTTGGCGCTCTTGTGATAGACGCAGTTCATTTTATTCCTCAATCTCGTCCGAGAGTATTTATTGTGGCGATTGACAGACAAGTTGACGTCGAAGATTTTGTGGTAACTGATCCGTCTAAGTCGATTTGGTTCCCAGAATTCCTTCGCGCATTCAAAACCTCGCTTCCTGAGCATATTCAGGACGCCTGGAGATGGTGGAAACTTCCTGTTCCAAGCGCGCGCGTGTTGCCTATTGAAGATATCATAGAGCGTGAACCAACCGGTGTAAGCTGGAATTCCGATGAAGAGACACAACGGCTCCTTGCTATGATGACAGAAAGGAATCGGGCAAAGATCAACAAAGCTTTGTTGGAAGGCGGGTTTAGAGTTGGATTTCTCTACAAGCGCGTACGAAAAGGAATTCAACGAGCCGAGGTGCGCTTTGATGGCGTGGCAGGGTGTTTGAGAACACCTCGGGGTGGTTCGAGTCGGCAAACGGTAGTCATCGTTGAAAATGGAAGGGTTCGGACGAGGTTGCTGTCTCCCAGAGAGGCCGCGCGTTTAATGGGAGTGCCGGATGATTTTTGGCTTCCCGACTCTTATAACCAAGCCTATGAAGCTATGGGAGATGGTGTTGTCGTTCCTGTCGTCGCCTGGCTTTCAGAGCAACTACTATTGCCGCTTCAAAGGAAAATCAGCGAATATGGCGATGTAGTTCGTGGTGGCCAAGACACTATACACAATAATGTTATTGCCTCATCACATCGTGTGGCAGAACGAATTGCAGAACAATGGAGGATGCGCGAATATGAAGAAGTCCGATGCTGAAAAAGCGGCGTTGGACACTTTAGTAAAATGGTATGAAGGGGAAAGGCCGAGCGCTGATCGTGAACCGGAGAGATATGTTGTTTGCGCGGGGTTGGCAATAACGGAATTATTCCGAGATACTTTTCCTTTAAAGGAATCAGACTATCTGACAGATAAAAATCAAATAAAAAAAACCGGAGGCCCTTCAATTAAAAGCATACTTGAGCGATTTGGCGAAACTCGCGAATACGCTCGCGAAGGAGGCCGAACAACCAGAGGGACAAGGCCAGCGGCGGAACGTTTGGTAAAAGCGCTCAATAGAATTGAAGCGTTTGCCGACTTAACGCTTGAAGAGCGTCACGAAATTATGGATTCCTTGCAACGTTGGCTTGTTGATCGAGTTCGGGAGTACTTTAATCGAAAAAAAATTGAAGTCGAGATTGCTTTGGATAAATCCGGACAACAAATTGTTGCTAATATACTTGCAGCCGCTGCGGCGAAAGGAGTCGCCGGTGCGGTGGCTCAGCATATTGTTGGCGCGAAACTTGCATTAAGATATCCTCATTTAGACATTGAAAATTACTCATATACGACTGCCGATGTGCAGCTTGGCAGGCCAGGGGATTTTGTAGTGGGAGATACAGTTTTTCATGTTACCGTTTCGCCAATGCCAGCTGTGATTAACAAGTGTGAGCTTAATCTTCGCAACAATTATAGGGTTATTTTGCTTGTGGCTGATTCGAGGCTCCAAGCGGCGCGCCAGATGGCTGAAATGGAAGGAATAGCGGATCGGATAGGTTTGTATTCAATTGAAGCTTTTGTAGGTCAGAATGTGGAGGAAATCTGTGAATTCGGTAGAGGAAATCTTGCGCGCGGGTGGAAAACTTTGCTGGAAAAATATAACGAGCGTGTCTTGGCTGTGGAAACTGACCGTTCTTTGCTTATAGATATACCTGCCAATCTCCAATAGGGCAAAGGGCGGTGCTATAAAATTGGCTGACAATGTTAGTGAAGATGTTCGCCGAAAAACCATGCAGGCAATTAGGTCCCAAAAGACTTCTTTTGAAAACAGAATATGTAAAGAGTTATGGCAACGTGGTTTACGATTTCGTCGGAATGTAAAAGATTTAAAAGGAAAACCAGATATATCTATTAAAAAATATAAAATTGCGATTTTTCTTGATTCGTGTTTTTGGCATGGATGTCCGATGCATTGCAGGATACCCAGCTCAAATATAGACTATTGGCATAAAAAAATTGAACGGAATCGTGAAAGAGACAAGTTGGTGAACGACCATTATCTTCGGAACAACTGGAATCTTCTTCGTGTTTGGGAACATGAAGCCAAAAGTGATTTTGATAAAACCGTGACTAAAATTATGGAGTTCATCATAGACGTTAAAAATCATAAATAAAGACATACAATAATTCGACTCAACAGGGCCGAACATATGCTGTCAAGCGTCTGTGAAAATGTCAGGTTAACTGTTCTATGAAAATGTCAGGGATGATAGCTGATTAAACAGCCGCCGTCCTCTTGCAGACTAGCCGGATGCTGTGCTACGCTGTAACTGCTTGCTGGAGAATGGTTTTCTCCAGGGATGGTTTGCAGCGGGCTTGCGCGGGGACGCAGGCGCCGCTTCTTTTTTGGCCGTTGTTGGCGCCGGGGTCTGTGTGGCCTGTGTCTCCACACAAGGCCAGGCCCGCCCTTGATCCCACAGCCACACTTGTCCATCCATGCCGACACGCACTTCGACGACGCTCTTCGCTTCCCAGCGCGGAACACCGGGGACGGGCTTTGGCATGTAGCATTTCCCTTTCCAGAAGAACGTCTGCCCGCCGCT